>DAIDJI010000119.1 GCA_027451455.1 Planctomycetales bacterium
CTTCCTTCAGGTCGGCGGTGTCGAACCCCTCGGTAAACCAGCCGTAGATTTCGGCGAGCATCGTGCGGGCTTCATGAAGGTGGTTGAGTACGAGCCGAAGAGCAAGACCCCGCTCGGGCCGATCTATATCAAGAGTTCGGTCTCGCTGAAGGGGCTCACCCCGGGCGAGTACGAGCTGACGATCATCCTGTACGACGTCCTCGACCCCTCGGCGCCGCCGTCGAGGCAGGTGGTTCCGTTCAAGGTGATCCCGCCGTTCGACCCGAGGACCAGGGATGCCTCACCTGGAAAAACGAGGACGGCAAAGAGTGTTAAATCCGAGAAATCCTGAACGATTGGGGGAATCCGTCGGATGGCGAGGGTAGCGAGGGCCATCCGGTTCTCCGGCTCCCAGGACCGCGGTCGGTCTTCCCGGCCGCGGCAGGATCGGCTAAAGTACCGGTATGACTACCCGGTGGTGAAACGGTATCACAACAGGTTTTGGTCCTGTTTTTCCAGGTTCGAATCCTGGCCGGGTAGCTTGATGTTGGGTCGTTTTAGCCTCGGAGGATGGGCAGGACCTCGGCCTGAAGGCCGCCGGTCACGTGAACACGGCCCTCGGCGTCGACGAAGACGTTAACCTCGCTCCGAACGCCGAACTCGTGCAGGTAGATTCCTGGCTCGACCGAGAAGCAGGTCCGGGGTAGAACCCTGCGCTCCTCGTGGGTCTCCAGGTTGTCCATATGGGCGCCGTTGCCGTGGACTTCCTGGCCGATGTTGTGGCCGGTTCGGTGGATAAAGTGGTCGCCGTAGCCGGCCTGTTCGATCACGCGTCGGCAGGCGGCGTCCACTTCCCAGCCCTGCAACGGCTGGCTCGCGGCGTAGGCGTCTCGGACGCAGGCGATCGCCGCGTCTCGGGCCTCGGCGACGATTTTGAAGATGGCGGCATAGCGGTCGGGTACCTCCTCGCCGACGAACCCGACGCGCGTCAGGTCGCTGTAAACGGCCCGAGGGCGGTCCATCTTCGCCCAGAGGTCGATCAGGACGAAATCGCCGGCGCCGATGGTGGCGTCCTGACCGGCGATCGGCTCGTAGTGAGGATCGCCGCTGTGCGGGCCGACGCCGACAATCGGCGGACTGTAGGTCGTCAGGCCGTTCCGATGAAAGTGGTCCATGATGGCCGCCTGGACCTCGGTCTCTCGAATCGTCCCACCGGTGCGGACCCGATCGGCGATCAGTCCGAAAGCCAGGTCGAACCCGGCGGTCGTGAACCGCTCGGCCTCGCGGTGCATCGCCCACTGGTCGTCGTCCCAGGTCGACTCGAACAACTGGATCAGGTCGCCCGAGGAGACGACCTCGACGCCCGTCGACCGGACCATCTCGATCGTCCCGGCGTCGACCTTCGAGACGTAAGGGTTTGAGACCCGGGGAGCGTATTCCATCGCGACTCGCCGGCTACCTTCGAGCAGGTCGGCCACGCCCGATTCAAGCTGCTGCCAGGTCAGATAGCTCGACTTGCCGCCGGGCAGGTCATCGAGGGCGCCTGGCTCGATCCGGTGGACCAGCTTCCGAGGGTTGCCTTGGGCCGGGATGAAGTAGAAGAACCGCCGAGATCCGACCGGCTTGTGGTCGAGGCCCAGCACTCGCCGCGCCAGGACGTTGCTTCCCCGGAAGTCGTAGAGCAGCCAGCCGTCGAGCCCGGAATTCCGAAGGCTCGCCTGCACCACGTCTAGGTCGAACATTCCTACAACCCTCCGCTCGATGGAACCGCCCCGGCCTCGATGGCCTGTGATGATAGCAGATTCGATCTCGGCCGGCGCCGGGCAATCGCGTAAGATGGGGCGATGTCGAGGAGGGCCCTTTCCGATGAAGGATCGTGACGAACGTCGGCAACCGCATCCTGGGTTCTTCCTGGTGCTCGAAGGCCCCGACGGCGGCGGCAAAACGACCCAGGCGGCGCGGATCGCCGAGGAGCTGCGCGACCGCGGACTCGAGATCGTCACCTGTCGCGATCCCGGCGGGACGGCGCTCGGCGACTGGCTCCGATCGGTCCTGATGGAAAGGGAAACCGTCCCGCTCTCGATGCGGGCCGAGATGCTCCTCTTCATGGCGAGCCGGGCTCAGATGGTCGAGGAGATCATCCGGCCGGCTCTCGACTCGGGGCATGTCGTGGTCTGCGACCGATTCCTTCTCTCGACGATCGTCTATCAGGGACTCGCCGGTGGGCTCGATCCGAAGGAGATCGCGGCGGTCGGACGAGCGGCGACCGGCGGGCTGTTTCCCGACCTCACGATCGTGCTCGACGTTCCTGCCGAGACCGCCCGCGCGCGGGTCGGACCGGCTCGCGATCGGATCGAGGATCGAGCGGCCGATTACTACGAACGGGTTCGCGCCGGCTACCACGACGCCGCGATGGGGCGACGAGGACTCGATAAGCTTTACGGGACGTCCATCTCGATGGTCGATGCCTCCCTGGACCCGGAGAGCGTCTTCCTGCTGATCCGTCGCGAGGTGAATCTTGCCCTGGCACTCGATCCGAGGTCATGACCGGGTGGTCGCGGAGCTGCGTCGAAGCCTCGAACAGGGGCGATTCCCCCACGCGCTTCTGTTCGTCGGGCTGGAGGGGATCGGCAAGCGGACGTTCGCCCGCAAGCTCGCTCAGGCCTTGCTCTGCGAGACTGTCCCGGCCGAGCGTCTCGAACCGTGCGAAGCGTGCCCCGGCTGCCTCCAGGTCGAGGCGGAAACGCATCCCGATTTCGCCGAGGCCGCCCGCCCCGAGGAGAAGCACGAGCTCCCGATCGCCGTGATCCGCGACCTCTGCGAGCATTTCGCCCTCAAGCCGGCCCGGGGAATTCGGAAGGTGGCGATCCTCGACGACGCCGACGACCTCAACGAGGAGGCCGCCAACGCCTTCCTCAAGACGCTGGAAGAGCCACCGCCGGGGGCCGTCCTGATCCTGATTGGGACTTCCGTCGAGGTCCAGCTTCAGACCATCGTCTCGCGATGCCAGGTCGTTCGGTTCGATCCACTTCCCGCCGAGGATGTCGCCTCGATCCTCCTGGATCAGGGCGCGGCCCGCGACCCCGACGATGCCGCTCGACTTGCGGCGCTCGGTGACGGGAGCGTCCGTAGAGCGCTCGGCCTGGCCGACCCGAACCTCGAACGGTTCCGACGCGATCTGATCGACGAGCTGGTCTCGGATCGTGGCTTCGACCCACCCGCTCTGGCCAACCGCTTCCTCGAACACGTCAAACAGTCCGGGAAGGAGTCGGTCGACCAGCGCCGGCGGGCCGGGCTCCTGATCGGCGAACTGGCCCGGTTTTTTCGAGGCGTTCTCTGGCAGACGGCCGGGCTCGAGCCCCACTGCCCCGATCCCGACGACCGACGCGCCGCCGGCTCGGTCGCCGAACGACTCGAACCGGAAGACGTTTTCGTCCTCGCGGATCGATGCCTTGAGGCCGACTATCACCTCCAGCGGCGGCTTGCGACCAACCTCATCCTCCACTCGCTCGCCCACGACCTGGGGACCGTACTCAACCGGAGGCGATGACGCCGAGGATTCGCCCCGATGCATCTCTTCGCCTATGGCACCCTGATGCCCGCCAACCCAGAAGAGGCCGAGCGCGACGGCTGGTGGGCCGACGCCGTCCGCGGCCGCCTGTATGACCTTGGCCCTTACCCCGCGCTGATCGACCTCGACCATCCCGATGCCGGTTGGGTCCACGGTTTTGTTCATCCGGTTTCGCTCCGCGAGTTGGAGGAGAAACTCGACCCCTGGGAAGAGGTCGATCGGGGCCTCTATCGCCGCGTAGAGACGATGACACGCTCGGGATGCCGGGCCTGGGTTTACGTCTATCAGGGCCCCTGGCCTTCCCAGGCGCGTGGACCAGTGGACCGATGGGAGGGAACGCGTCGAGCCCCCTTCTCCCTCATCTTGCCTGACCGCGATTCTCGCGAGAACGGGCACAATCCTTAAGTTCGTCATCGTTGCGACCGAAATATCTGGGTGAGAAGAGGCCCCCGAGCGCCGGAATGTATGCTCGCGCGGGGCGGAGAGGCGATGGATCGGATTCAGGGCAAGCCGAACCGGCTTGACACTGTCGTCATGGTCGGAAGAGATCCTGGCCGGTAAGGGGCGAGTGTCTTGGCACCAAAGTCGCACATGGCGATGACGGGGATAGTGCTGGCCCTTGGGCTTGCATCGATCGTCCGCGCCCAGGACCGCGGGGGTGTCGGAGACCCGCCGAGGGCGACACTCCTGCCGGGGTCGGTGTTTTTTCATCCCGGCCCCGGTCGCGGAGGTGAGACTCAAACCTCGCCGCCCGCCCTCCTGGACCCTTCAATCCTGCCGACGGCCATGCAAGGCCAGCCGACGACCGCTCTGGAGAGGTCTTCCGCCGACGATCCTCCCTCGATTGAACCGATCCCGGAGGCGGCCGTTGCACAGGCCGGTCCACCCGGCTTACGGGGCCCGTCGAATGCTCCGCCGCGGGGAGGCCAGCAGATCCAGGGCCGTTCGGGACAGCGACCGTCGCCTCCGGCGGCCATTCCCCCGGTCCCGCCTTCGCGGACGGCGCCCGCCCCCAACCAGGGCCCGGCCGCACGCTCTGCGCCTGCCGTCGATGTCGACCAGCAGGTTCAGATCGACGAAGGCGGTCTGGTCACGATGCACGTCAATGAGCTCGAAGTCCGGAAGCTCCTCGAATTCCTGAGCCGTCGGAGTGGGTCGAACATTCTCGTTTCGCCGAAGGTCTCAGGCACGATCACCGCCAACTTCGAGGGCGTCACCGTCGAGCGTGTCCTCGAGGCGATCATCAAGCTCGCCAACCTGACGGACAAGCAAGAGGGAAAGATCCACTACCTTTACACCAAGGAGGAGCTTCAGGATGAGGACGAGCTCACGAAGAAGGAGCGGATTCTCACCAAGGTTTACAAGCTCAACTATGTCCGGGCTGACGAAATCTACGGGGTGATCCGGCCGTTCCTGAGCCCCGACGTTGGGCAAAAGCGGATCGCGGTGACACCGTCGTATCGGTTTGGGATTAGTGAGTCGGCGACGTTCGTTTCGGGTGGCGGCCAGGGGATGTCAGCCGGGGGCGGAGGTGGTGGAGTCGGCGGCCCCGGCGGCTCGGCTCCGACCGGCGGCGGCCCGACCATCGGCGGCTTTCAGCCGCCCACCGGCGGTAACTCGATGGCTGATTATGATCACCTGATCATCCAGGATTATGAGTCGAATCTCCAGATCATCGACCAGATCATCCAGCGGATCGACGTCCGGCCCATTCAGGTCCTGATTGAGGCGGTCATCATCAGCGTCGACTACGAGCATGACCGCGAACTCGGGGTGAATCTCGGCCTGGTGGATAATCTGGGCCAGACGCTCGGCACGATTGGAAGCGGGACTGGGCTCAATGGCAACGTCGGTTTCACGCCCACCCGACTTTTGACAGCCGGCGGCCAGATCGCGCAGGGGACAGCGAACGACGCTCAGGGCTTCACCTCTGCGACCAACGGCGTGAAGTTCGGCTTCATCTCGAACAATGTCACTGGATTCATCCGAGCGCTGGAGACGATCGGCAGCACAAAGATCCTCGCCAGCCCCCGAATCCTGGTCATGAACAAGCAGCGGGCCGAGATCCAGCTTGGCACTCGGCTCGGCTTCCAGACACTCTCGCAGAACTTTACCAGCACCATCCAGCAGGTCCAGTTCCTCAACACCGGGACCTTGCTCCGGCTCCGTCCGTTCGTCTCCGATGATGGGATGGTCCGCATGGAAATCCATCCCGAGCGCAGTTCGGGCTCGGTGACGAACAATATCCCCAACCAGAATACCGCCGAGCTAACGACCAACGTGATGGTCCCGGACGGCTCGACGCTGGTTATCGGCGGTCTGATCGAGGACGAGGACGACTACAGCTACCAGGGACTCCCGGGAGTCTCGCGATGGCCGGGACTGGGTTTCCTCACCGGGATCAATCAGAAGCAAGAGGGGCGTCGAGAACTGGTCGTTGTGCTGACCCCGCACATCTGGACCGGCGATCCGATGGCCCACGCCACGGCCGCCGCGGTGGCCGCCCCAGTCGCCTCCGCATCTCGGATGCTCCCCAACGGAACCCGGATCTTCGACCTTGAGACAGGCCCGCCCACCCGGATGAACTCGCCCCTACCGGTCCAGGACCCGGCGAACCCCGCGGCGGGAGCCAACTCGAACGTGGCGGCCGCCGCCCCGGCCAATGCCCTGGCCACGAATGCCCCGATCTCTCCAGTGAATTCGACCGCGATGACGGGACCGGCACCCGCTCAGGCCGACGATGGGGCCCGTGCCGATCTCTCGGCGGCCAAACGACGAAGGGGGCCGATCCGGGAGTGGTTCGCCCGGCGTTCGCGCCATCGAGGGTCCGAACCAGCGGAACTCGCCCGGGTGACCACGGCGCCGCCTGGCCCCAGTTCGTCGGCGCCCGGGTCGGTCGTCCCAGCGGCTCAGGCCCCCAGCGCCTCGGCTCCGGATGGAGCAAACTCGGGAACGGCGCCCGGGTCGCCGCCTCAGCCATCGGCCCAGCAACAAATTCCCCTCTCCTCGGATAACGGTCCCCGACCAAAGGCAATGGGTCGGGAATCGATGGCCGACGCGAGCACTCCCCGCCGTGACCCGATGCTCGCCCGAGCCGGCTGGAGCCCCGATCGTGCCGAGGAGAAGCCCCAGCCCCCGAAAAAGTTTGATCCGGAGGACGTTTTAACCTCCCCGGAGCGTTCACCCCACCGGGTGGTAGCCGGCCCGCGCCGGCACACGGTCGGAGCCGGCGAGACCCTGGAGGCCATCGCCGGCCGCTATTATGGGTCGCGCCAGTATGCTGTCTCGCTTGGCGAATTCAACCGCGGCCGGATCGCGCGGTCCGGCCTCCGTCCGGGCGACATGCTCGTGATCCCGCCACGCGACGAACTACCCGAGGTCGGCGGCTGGAAGGTGCAAGGATCTGGAAATAAAGATCGCGACGGGATGCAGGGGCCCGACGAGGAGGCCAACAGCGGGGCCTTCCATCCCACTCCGCTCCGCTCCGCGCGACCGAGAGCCATCGACCACATGATCGGACCGGACGAGACGCCGAGAAGCATCGCACGCGATCGGCTCGGCGATCCTTCTCGCGCCGAGGAGATCGTGCGACTCAATCAACGATTGCTGGCGAAGGAGGGGCGATGGAAGGCTGGGCTCCGTATCCTGCTCCCACCCGACGCCCATTAATCGCCCGGAATCCCGAGGGCCCGACCAGAACCAACCAGGCCAACGCCAGGCCGACCGCCCAGTTCGAAACGAGAAAGGCGAGCATCGGCACGGCCCCGACCCGCTCCCACGGGTCGCCCCCCGCGACCGCGACGGCGACCAGGTAGGGCATGGCGAAGAGCAGGCCAATCGCCAGTTCGACCGCCGGATACCGGACCGAGATCGGCGCTCGACAGCCCCGGCAGTGACCACGGAGGATCAACCAGCCGAGCACCGGCACGTTGTCTCGGGCCCGGATCGCGTTGCCGCAGCCAGGACATCGCGACCGGGGCTTTGTGAGGCTCATCCCCCGCGGGATTCGGAACGCACAGACGTTTAGAAAGCTCCCCACGCAAGCCCCCAGGACCATCCAGAAGGCCGCCAGCGCGGCGTGATGCTCGATCGTCATGGCGAGGCCCTCGCGATCTGGGCCGGCGCGGCGAGCCTCGCCCCCGGACGCCCGATCTGGAACAGAGTCCACTGGTGGAACAATAGGATCAGATACAGCCCGAGGAAGATCGGCAGCAGCCAGCCGACCCGGAACCGCGTCCGGAAGAGCGGATAGTGCTGGTAGACGACGAGAAACGGGATGCCGATGGCTGTCAGGATATACTTGCCCATCAGGAAAGCGACGTTGCCGCGACGGATGAGATGGGCCATCACCGGATTGATCTCCTCGCTGTTGAGGTCGATCAACTCCAGAGTGAGGACGCCGTCGAGGATTGTCAGGCCGAGCAGGGCGACGATCATCGCGAGCATCGAGGTCGGGAAGCGATCGACGAAGTAGGGCCCTTCGCGTTCCTCGGCACGCCTTGGGCGCATCCGACGCCCACCGGGCCGCAAGGCGTCGCACGGCGAGGTTGGCTGGGTCCGGCGATCCGCCCCATTACGGGTCCTCGGAAACGGGTTATCTGTCATGGTGTTGCGTTCCAATCGCGACCATGAGTGAAAACGAGGGCCGGGAGTGTGCAAGGCGCTCCCGGACGGGCCCTCACTCCAGCTTATGCCACGTTTCGGGACCCGTGGTACGGCTGCGAGCCCTGTCGTTTTCCCGATCAGATCATCTGGGGACTCGGAGATCGCTTCTGGATCGATCGGGGCGACGGTCGTTTCGTTCATCCCGTCGTCGATCACTCCTCTTCGGCCATGGTGACGCTCAACGCGGCCTCGAGACTGGTGAGCCCCTCGCGTACCTTCGTCAGGGCGCTGTCGAAGAGCATCTTCATCCCTTCCTCGCGGGCCGCCTTGCGAAGCTGGTCCAGCGGCGCGCGCTTCTGGATGAGATTGGTCAATCGGGGTGTGATCCGGATCACCTCGAAGACGCCGATCCGGCCGCGATAGCCAAGCCGACGGCATTGCAAGCATCCCTTCGGCCGATAGAGCAATTCGCCGGGTGTCAGGTTGTGCGCCTCGGCGAGTTCGTCGGTGACCTCGTATGGTTCCTTGCAGTGCGTGCAGAGCTTACGGACCAGCCGTTGCGCTTCCAGAAGACGCAACGCACAGGAGAGCAAAAACGGCTCGATCCCCATGTCCTGGAGCCGGGTCACGGCGGAAAGTGCGTCGTTGGTGTGGATCGTCGAGAGAACGAAGTGCCCGGTCAGTGCGGCCCGGAGGCAAATCTCGGCTGTCTCCTGGTCGCGGACCTCGCCGACCATGATGATGTCCGGGTCCTGCCGCAAAAACGCCCGCAGGGCCGAGGCGAACGTCAGTCCCACCTGCGCCTTGACCTGCACCTGGTTCATCCCCTTGAACTTGTACTCGACCGGATCCTCGACCGTGCAGATATTTACCTTGGCATCATTAAGCTGGTTAAGACAGGAATAGAGGGTCGTGGACTTGCCACTTCCGGTCGGGCCCGTCACCAGCGCCAGGCCGTAGGGCGAATGGATCGACTCCATCAGATCGGTCGACTGTCGCTGGTCGAACCCCAGACCCATCAAATTGAGGGGGATGGCGCCCTTGTCGAGAATACGCATGACCATCTTCTCGCCGTGGACGGTTGGTACGGTGTTGACGCGTAGGTCGACCCGCTTCTCGCCGGTCCTCAGCGCGATGGCGCCGTCCTGGGGGATTCGCTTCTCGGCGATGTCCATCTTGGCGAGGACCTTCAATCGCGAGACGATCATGACGAAGGCGGTCTTCGACGGCGAGGGAAGCTCGTGCAAGACTCCATCGATTCGGAGCCGGAACTTGCAGCCGTCCTCGAACGGCTCCAGGTGGATATCGCTCGCATTGTTGCGGAGGGCCTGTTCGAGGATCTGGTTGACCATCCGGACGATTCGGCCGTTGGCGTCGGCGGGCGGGGTGGCGTCGAGGTTGAGGATGTTCTCGTCCGGGTGCTCCTCGACCTCCGGGACGTCGAAGCTATCGCCCCCCTCACCGATTCCCTTGGCGTTCTCGGCCGATTTGAAAAGCGCATCAAGCCGAGACTGAACGACCGAGAGCGGCGCAATCATCGGGTTGATCCGCAGCCCTGTCATCAGCTCAAGCTCGTCGACGGCTCCCATCTCCTCGGGCGAGACAAACAGGACGTCGAGGACATCGTCGCGAACCCGGTAGCCGCAGAACAGCCGTTCGAGGCAGAGCTTCTCGGGCAAGAGCCCGCCGGCTTCCTTGTCGGCCTCACCGGCCTCGATACTGCTCGGGACCATCGGGAGGAAGAGATCCTCGGCGTAGATTCGCGCGACCTCTCCCTCAGAGATATAGCCGCCGCGGATCAGGGCCACCTCAGGCAGTGTCTTCGAGCCGGCTTTTTGAAGGACCCCCTCCAGTTCCTCCGTCTGATCGGCCCGGAACCAGGCTCGCCGGGTGAGCAACTCCATGATGAGCGGCTGCATTCCGGCTTCCCGGAAGATGGTCTCCATCGACGTTCACCTCCGGCTGACCGGACCCGGGGCCCGGCTCAAGGCTGGCTCTCCAGGACGGTAATCTGGAACGGCTTCCCCTCGCAGAGGAACGACATCTGCGCCATCGGCCGGCTCCCGGGGCTGTGGAACAGGGCGTCGGCTCCCTCGCTGACCGCAGGCATCGACAGTTGGCTCGGCTCGGGGAGCAGGGCCATGATGTTGCCGCCGATCATGTTGGTCAACTCGCCGAGCGCGTCGTTGATCTGATCGTTACTGATCTCGCGAACATCGGCCCCGAACAGAATCGCCGCAACCCGCCGGGCCAGGCCACCCGAGCACTCGACCATCACAGCGCCTCGCCAGGCGCCGCTGATCTGGACGCAGCCGGTCATGAGACTCGGCCGGAGCCGGCCGACGACCAGAGATGCATTCGGGCGTGCCTCGATCCCCAGCATTCTGGACCAAAGACTCTCGATTGCCTCCATCATCTTGCTCGTCGCAAGTTCACTCATCTTTCGACTCTCCTCGCGGGCGCTGGCGTCGGGTAAAGGGGGCCTGGCGTTCGATTGATCGGGTGGATAACCCGGCAGCATC
>DAIDJI010000120.1 GCA_027451455.1 Planctomycetales bacterium
GGTCGCGATTCAGGACGACGTGAAAATCGAGCCCGCCGAAGTGCAAGGCGACGAATCGGGCCTCGGCCCGGTCCCGGGTCCGAAGCGACCGAACCCGCATCGCCCCGACAGCCAGATGGCCCGGCCCTCGCGATCGGACCTCGGTATCGATGGTTTCGACGTCGAACTCAAAACCCCGAGGCGCCGGCTCGCCGTTGCTCCGCCCGTAGATCAGGCTAATCGCCTGGTGCGCCATCACCCGGTCGAGATCGACCACCCCCGGCCGAACGAGCTGCTCCCAGATCCCCCGGCCGTCTCGATAGCGAGGAACGTTGCTCGGGGCCTCGGCCAGCGCCTCCACGAACGATTCCTCAAAGGAGCGGCCAAACTGCCCGGCCAGATGCAGCGCCCGGGCGGCATACTGCAAGCACTGCACCGTCTCGATCCCGCTCAACTCGTCGTGGAACCATCCGCACGAGGTGAACATCAGCATGGAATCGAGCTGCATCTCCAGCAGGCGGAGCGCATCCGTGGTCTGCACCTCGTCGAGGTCGGGATGGGCATGGCTCCGGAGGAACGAGGCAATCGCCGCATCTCGGTCGTCGGCAAGGATGACCTGAATGTAGGCATCCCGCGCCGCCCAGGGATCGGGAAAGCAGACCCGGCCCCGGGTCGTGTAAAGGTGATCAAGCTGGGCTTTCAGCCCGTCGAGTGCCTTGCGCAGCGGCCCCCGCCATCGCTGGTGCCAGTCGCCGCGGAACCGGCATCCGCAGTCCGATCGCCACCTCTCGACCCCGTGCGCGCAGCTCCACGAACTGTTCTCGTGGATCTCGACCTCCCACTCCGGCGGGTGGTGCGAGAGGAACTCGCCGTAGTTCGTCAGCCGGACGTCCGGGCTCTGCGCCAGTCGATCCAGGACATAAGCCAGCGCCATATCGCCGTGCGGATGATGGTGCCCGTACGATTCGCCGTCTGTCGCCAGGTGCATGAGCTGTGCATGCTCTCGGCGGTCGTCGAACCCCTCGAAGATCCGCTCGAGAAACCGCTCGCCGTCGTCGAGCAACCGGCGAAAGGCCACGTCCTGCGAGACGATCGCGTCGTAGAAGAAGATCACAATCGACCGCCCGGACGGAAGCCGGCAGAGGTAGGCCCGCGACGGGTCGATCCCATCGGGAATCTCCTCCCAATCCTTGCCGCCAAGCTTTCGCCACCGACGCGCCTGTCGGGGCGCCAGGATCGTGAACCGGATTCCCGACTCGGCCAGAACCTCCAGCGTCTCCACGTCCACCGCGGTCTCGGCAAGCCACATCCCCTCGGGATTCCGCCCAAACCGAAGCCGGAAATCCACGATCCCCCACGAGACCTGGGTCTGCTTGTCACGCCGGCTCGCCAGCGGCATGATTACGTGATTGTAATTTTGGGCGAGGGCGTTGCCGTGCCCACCTCGGCGTTCCCGGCTGAGACGGTCGGCCTCGACGATCCCCTGGTGGACCTCGGGCGCCTGACCGGCCATCCACTGGAGGAGGGTCGGGCCGAAATTGAAGCTCATCCAGGCGTAATTGTTGAGCAACTGGACGATATGCCCCTCGCCGTCGAGGAGCCGGGAGCGGGTATTCGGAGCGTAGCACTCGCGGGTGATCCGCTCGTTCCAGTCGTGGAACGGCGCAGCAGAGTCTTCAACCTCAACGGCGCTAAGCCAGGGGTTCTCGCGCGGAGGCTGGTAAAAGTGCCCGTGGATGCAAACGTAACGTGGATAGGCCATGCCCCGATCGTCCCCCGATGTCCCGCGGCGGAAGTCCGGGATAACCATACGCGGTGGTTCGGTCGAATCAAGCTTGTCGTGGCATGGGAAGGTCGGCGACGATCGCAACGACCGGCGCCTCCGCGTCGTTCCCCGCGAGCCGCAGGATCGTCCCCGCGGCGGCCTGGGCGTTACGGACCATCGCCAGCGCAACGGGCCGTCCACGCCAGTGGGAAAAGGCCGCCGATGTGACAACACCAGACCGCTTGCCGTCTGGGTCTTCCAGAACCGCGCCGACGGCCGGTACTGCCGCGCCCGGCTCAAGCATGAGCCCCTTCAGAACCTGATTGACATGCCCAAGCGCATCAATCCGGGCAACCGTCTCCTGCCCGAGGTAACATCCCTTCACAAAGCTAATGGCACGGTCGTCTCGGGCGAATTCCTGTGGCAAATTCTTCTCGGTCACGTCGCGGCCCGAGGCGGGTGTACCGGCCTCGATCCGGAGAACCTCGAGATCGCCGGCCCCGGGTTCATCGAGCCCGTCCTCGCCCGCGACCGACCGAATCGCAGCCCGAACGGCGTCGGCGTCGGCGCGATCGCCGAGGATCGTCAGCCCGGCAAACCCGGCCGGCGACTCGCGGATGATCCGGACCGCCCGCCCACCAATCTCGCCGACGAGGTGCGAGTTGTCCGCTTCCTCAGGCATCGGCCCTTGTAACAGACGCTCGCCGCCGATCAGATGGAACTCGAACGTGGAATCGCTTCGATCGTCGATCGTCACGTCGTCGAAGATCCCGTACTTGCGCAGATGAGGCAGTGCCAGCTCCAGCCCGCCCGGGTCCGACCGGACGAGGATCCGCTCCTCGGTCGCGTGCAGAAGGACAAACGCGAGCGTCTTCCCCTGCGTGCTGGTGACGAACGCCTCGCAGCCTCGGCCAGTGGTCATCCGCCTGACCTCGTTGGTGGTGAGGTTATGAAGAAACTTCGCACGATCGGGCCCTGAGACCTCCAGCCGAGCCCGGTCGCTCCGGTCGAACAGTGCCGGTCTTGACCCGATCGGGTGACTTCGCGGATTCGACTGCATGCTGGGCCCCCACCCCAAATGTCCCATCGGCCAAATTCCACTGTCTTCTTTTTATCTTGAATCTTGAATCTTTCTTTTTATTATATATTGTTTACCTATGATGTTTTAGAATTTGCATCCAAAAAGGCCGTCATCCCTCATCGCGCACCCGCGCCCGCGTCATCTCGGCATGCCCGACGAAGGTAACGGACCCCGCCGCGGCGGCCAGCCGGCGGGCCTGCTCGGGCTTCTCGAGCGGGACGATCGAGAGCCCCTCGGCGAGGTCGGGGTCGAGCCCGCTGGCAACGAAGAGGTCGGCCCAGGCAGCGGCACGGGCGATTCGCCGGGCGATCGGGTAATCCTCGGCACTTTCCAGCTCGCGCAGGGCCGAGGGCGCCTCACTTGGATCATCGAGGGTCGCCAGCCGCTGCAAGGCCGGGCCGATCGGCCCGGAGGCACGCGAAAGAACCACCATCCGGCCGCCGCGGCGGACCAGGCCGGCCGCCGTCTCAATCGCGGCGGCCAGGTCTTCCAGCGTGGCGGGACGGTCGACCGGGTCCTCGCGGAAGCCGACGCCGGCAACAACCAGTTCAGCGCGCTCGGGGGCCTCCATCGTCCAGTGCCGTTCGATCGCGGCAATGCCCCGGTCGCGTACCGCAGCGTCGCGACCGGCGATGATTTCCAGCATCCCAGACGCTGCCTCCAGGATTCCGACGTGGAACTGAGAGCCGAGCAACCAGCTCACCTCGGCCGCCTCTTCAAGCTGGGCCTCGTGGCGATGGAGGCGCGCTTCCGCGGAACCGCCCGCGTCTCCGCCGCGGAACGCCTGCATGGTCGACCGATCGCTCATCCCGGGATAGAGCAGGCTCCAGGGACCTCGGTGCCCGCCATCGGCATTGTGGCGGAGCCGGCCGACCGGCACGACGACGTCGGCATCGGTCAGCGACCGATTCAGGTAAACCCTTCGCCCAGCCCGGGTGCTGGCGAGATACGCGATCCGAGATCGGTCGTCGGGATCATGAACCTCGAAACGTCCCTCAGCGAATAAGCCGGCACCAGCCCCGGCCGGCGCGACGATCGTGATCGTCTCGCGATCGACCCCCGCGCGCCCGAGCACCTCGATGACCGCCTCAACGACCGCTCCGACCCCCGGGATCCCCGGGTCGATCACCAGCGCGACCTGGTCGCCCGGCACGAGCATCTGCCGAAACGCGGGAAAATCCTGGGGATGCTCCAGCGCTCCAGCAATGGCCGACGAGGCGGCCGACGGATCGAGCCCTTCAGGCCCGCCCCACCGGGCGACCACTCGCTCTTCCTCAATCTCGAACTCCAGGTTCGACCCCTGGAAATCGACGTCGACTCGCATCGAACGGCCCCGCGTACTCCGGCCTGGCGACCGGCGATATCCGACCCCCCGCAACACCGGGGGATCGCTCGACTCCTGCCCGAAATGATAGGCCCCCGTGCGCGACAGGGTCAAGCGAGTCCGGAGCCGCAACTCCCGCGCCGTCGTCGCCGTGCCTCGGCGGTCAGAAGTAAAACTGGAATCGGAGCCAGAGAAGGTCGTTCGTCGGTCGGAACCCACCGGGCCGGAAGTAGACCGGCTGGCCGTACATCGCGTGCTGCCAGTCGAAATAAATCTTGACCGCCCGGTTCAAATACCAGTTCATCCCCACGTCGGTCATGTTCACGTGGTTGGTCCAGAGATTCGGGTCGGCCAGCCCCGAAGTGAAGACCTGGTTCGAGATCGAGACATTGCTGAACCGGAAGAACGGCTCGAACGCGCCCAGGCCAAACTTCCCCGGGCGAAGGTCGAACCGGTGAATCGGGTCGACCACGGTCCGCTCGGCGAGCGTCTCGCCGGTGAGCAGATATGCAAGGGCAATGTAATACCCATCCACCTGGAGCGGGACCGGCCGCCGGTTGTTGACCGCGTAACTGTCGACCCCGCCGCCAAACGACCCGATCACGGAGAGACCCCCATAATAGTAGGCCAGGTGCAGGTCGTAGAGTTGGCGCAGCCCACGCTCGCGAGTGTTCGCGTTAAACGCCAGGAACGGGACAGCGGCGTTGTTCACCGGATCGGTGTCGTTCAGCCCAGTGGACGAGGCGTTGACGTTGGTTCGCATCACCGCCGGCTGATCGATGTTGTCTTGAATGCCGTAATCGTACGAGCCGCCGAAGTTCAGCCGCTTGAGGAACGAGTCCGTCCGGACAAACGGCTGGAAGTTCAGGAAGGCGACCACGTCCTTCGCGGAATTGTAGTCCTGGATCGAGTTCCGCGGTCCATCGAACATCCCAACTGCGTACTCGATCCGATCCTCCAGAAACGAGCCCCACTCCTGGATGCCGACCATCCGGTTGAGCCCGAAGTTCTCGTTGAAGAGCGAGCGTTCGGGCGTGATCAACCGCCAGTTGTTGAGCTTGTACCACTCGTAAGCAAAGGGCACCTTGAATCGCCCGATCCGGAACTGGAACCGCGGATCATAATTGAAATTGAGGAAGACGTTCAGAAAGCCGAACGTGGTGTAGCTCCGCTGGAACGAGAGCTGGTAGGTGATCGGCTTGGTGTAGTGCCCCTGGAAGTAGAAGCGCGTCCGCGGGATGTAAAAACCGCTGTGGGTCAAGGCCTGGGTCGCGCCCAGGTAGTCCAGCGAATCGGCCTGCAACTCGGCCCGGAATTTCAGGATGAACTCGTCGTCCTCGGTCGCGAACCCGACCCCATCCTTGCCGTAGTCGAAGTATCCCTTGAGTGGAATCCGGCCGAGTCGGCGATTCCCCTTGATCTGGGCGTTCGGCAGGAGCCGAAGGCCGCTCGAACGCATGCCCCCCTCGGTGTAGGCCTCGGCAGGCAGTTCGGGACTGTCAGGCGGGCCCATCCCTGCAAGACCACTCTCCTTGTTCTCGCCCTGGCCGGCACCATCTCCCTCGCCCGAATCGCCGGAATCCTTCTCCTTGACCTTGGACGATAGGTTCTGGACTTCCTTCGTGAGCTTCTGATTCTCGTCCGAGAGCTTTTCGAGCCGGTCGAGCAGCTTCTTGTTCTGCTCTTCCAGCTTCTTGAGGCGATCCTCGACCGACTCCTCTGTCGCGGACCCGGTTGATGCAGAGGGCCGGTTGGGATCGATGGCGGGCAACTGCGGAGCCTGGCCGAGCGCGGGCGTCCGGAGCCCCGCCGTCAGGGCGAGCGCGACGACCAGCCAGCGGGCTCGTGCTCGGCGCCCTCGGCCGTACGCCATCTCGCGCCTGCCTCCCCTGGGCCAAACCTCGATCCGTGATCGGACCGGGCTCCACGCCCGTTCGGACGAGCCGAGCCCGAGATTCCGGCCGCCCAAATTTCTTATCGATCGGACCGGCGCAGGCCGTTCCTTGAGAGAATCCCGAAAACCCGGAAAGCATCGCGAGAGAAGCGCGCGGAGGGTTCCTTGCTCCGACCGGCAAGGAGAGCTTTCCGGGGAGTCTTACGGGAATCTCGGGGTTTCGGCAACAGCAAATGCGAACCGGGAGATTCAGAGACGATCGGGTGCCGGGATGTTCCGCTCGGAACCCGCTCCGATCATCTCCTCGCTCACCTTCCAGAGCCGTTCGGCGGTCACGCGATTCTGGGCCTCGCGCGACGGCACGGCCGGCTTGCATTTGTCGAAGTAGCGGCCCGAAACCCCCTGGACTTCCGGCGAGCTCGCCAGGTGGATCGTCGTCTTTGCCCCAGCCTCGGGCGAGATCGCGGCGAAGGGCGCGATCGCGTTGAAGAGAAAGCCCATCCAGCCGGTGAACTCGCTGAAGAACCGGGTACGAACAAATCCCGGATGGAGCGAGTTGGCCGTCACTCCGGTTCCTTCCAGCCGACGCGCCAGCTCGTCCGTGAACAGGATATTCGCCAGCTTCGACTGTTGATAGGCCCGCCATCCGCCGTATTTCCGACGCTCCTGCCCCAGGTCGTCGAAGTCGATTCGACCGCCTCGATGCGCCTCCGAGGCCACATTCACCACCCGCGCCGGTGCGCTGGCCTTTAGGAGCGGAAGGAGTTCCTGCGTGAGCAGGAAATACGAGAAATGGTTGAGAGCGAGGGTCATCTCGATCCCGTCGGCGCTCGCCCGCCGCTCGAGGAGCATCCCGCCCGCGTTGTTGACCAGCACGTCGAGCCGATCGAGCCGGTCGCGCACCTCCGCGGCCAGCCGGCGGACCTCCGACTGTACGGAGAGATCGGCGACCATCGACTCCACGGCATCCGAGCCGGTCTCCGACCGAATTCGATCGAGGGTCGCGCCGCAACGCTCGGCAGACCGGCCGACGACCACCACCCGCGCCCCCATTCGGGCCAGCTCGCGGGCCGTGATCTCGCCGATCCCCGAGGTCGCCCCGGTGACGAGGCAGGTCTTCCCTTTCATCGTTCCGTCGGTCTCCATGGAGAGCTCTCCGGTCGCGGTTCGTTTATTCGGGGTCGCGATGGGCGGCCTCGAGTCCGAAGGCCGGCAGACAAACGGCGATGTACTCAGCGCCCTCGGGATTGGGGGTGCTGTACCGAACCCACTCGCCCCGGCGAACGACCACCGCCTGCCCGGCGTCCACGTCGATCGTTCCGTCGCGGTGCTCGACCCGAAGCCGTCCGGCCAGCACAACGGTGTATTCGTCGAACTCCGGAGTCTGGCCCGGCTCGACCCATCCGCCGGGGCTCCGCATTCGCGCAAGGCTCACCGCGGCCTCGCCGGTGTTGACTCGCCCGACATACTCGTCGATGAGCTTGGGTTTGTTCCCGGCCGCCTCCACCCGAGTCGGGCCCGCGATCCGCTCCGGCATGAACCGATCCCCTCAATGACCTCATGAGCCGCTGACCGGCCAACGAGCCGGGCGCGCCGGGATCATGCTAGGCCGGTTCGCCGGCGAGCGTCAAGGGACCGATCAGGCGGCACGCGTCCCTCGAAGGTTGTCGCCTCCTTCGACGACGGCCACCAGCGCCGAGGCCATCCGCCCGAAGACGTCGCCCCAGTCGTTGAGCCGAGACTGCCGGAAGAGCCGGAGCGTCGGATACCAGGGAGAATCGTCTCGGCCGGTCATCCATCGCCACTCCGAGGCGACCGAGAGCCCCATCCAGACCGGGACGCCCATTCCACCGGCCAGGTGCGCCACCGCCGAATCGGGCGCGATCACCAGGTCGAGGTTCGCGACAATCGCCGCGGTCTCGCTGAAATCCCGGGCGCGTCGGCCAGGTAGCTCAACAATCGGAAACCGGCCGTCCAAACCGGCGATCTGCTCCGTCCCGTGCTCCGCCTGGAGGCTGACCAGCCGGGTTCCCGGAATCCGGGCGATCGGCTCCAGGTCGGCCAGCCGGAAGGATCGCCAGTGGTCGGCTCGATGCTTCGGCTGCCCCTGCCAGGCAATCCCGATCCGGAACGGTCGAACACCAGTCTTCAGGTCGTCCGACGTCGAGGCGTCGAGGACGGATCGCCAGTGCTCGACCTGCGCCGGTTCGGCCCGGAGGTACGGAACCCGCGCCGGGATCGTCTCGACCGTGGTCCCCAGGATCGCCGGCAGGCTCATCAGCGGGGCATGGATGTGGCAGGCCGGTTCGAAACCCTGACCATCGCAGGCCAGGTCGACCCCCTCGCACCGCGAGAGGAGCCGGACCAGCGGCGGCTGGCAAAGGAGCGTTACGCGCCCTCCCATCGCCTTCACCATCGGCGCGAACCGGATGAACTGGAGCGTATCGCCGTAGCCCTGCTCAAAGTGAAGAAGGAGCGTTTGCCCTTCGAACCGGCCTCCGTTCCAGAAGGTTCGGTTGATCCGAACGCCCCCGTGCTTGGGATGGCTGAGCCGCCACTCGTGCTCGGGCCATCCCTGCTCGTAATCGCCGGTCGCCAGGAACGCATACGCCCGGTTGCGCCGGAGATCAGGGTTGAGCGGGTCGATCGCGACCCCTCGATCATAGAGCGCCAGAGCCTCCCGCCAGCGTCCCTGGCGCACGAGATTCACCGCCGCATTCTGGAGAGCCTCCACCGAATCGGGGCACATCTCGAGCGCCTGCTCCAGCATCGGCGCAGCCCCGTCGAAGTCGCCCCGGTTCGAAACAACCGACCCCAGGCTCATCACCGCATGAAAGACCCGGGGATGGATCGCCAGCGCGGTCCGGAAGCACGCCTCGGCCTCGGGATCGCGATCCTGGGTCATCAGCAGGAGGCCAAGGTTCGTCCAGACCCGGTAGTCGTCGGGGTGGCTCCGCGCCGCCTCTCGATAGATCGCCTCGGCCTCCTCAGCGCGATCCTGCCGCCAGACGGCGACGCCCAGCTCATTCAGGGCGTCGATGTCTCCCGGATCGATCGCCAGAGCCTCGCGCGCGACGGCCTCGGCCTCGGCGTATCGCCCCTCAAGAGCCAGACGGACCGCCCGGTCGCGACGCGAGGTCTCCCCCGCTAACGACTCATCGACCTCCTCCACCCCAACCATCGCTTCCATGAATCCTGCCTCCCGCCCGTCCTGGGCGCCGGTAATCTAGCCGGACTTCCCCTTCACTCCAAGCCCGGCTCTTCCACCCACGACCATCATCCACCACCAAATCCACCAACAACCTCAGGAATTGGCCCGCTACCTGCATACCGCCGGAAACGTCCGGAGAAGTGCGGGATCTCGCGTCGTCCGATCCGCCATACCTCGCCCCATCCGCCTGATGTTGATTTAAAGCAACAACCGATTTGGCGCCACCCAGACCGTTCGATTAATCTGCCATCGCAAGCTGGTGAATCGCGTGTTCCGGGGACCCGCTCATGTACATTCGCTGCCCAAAGTGCGGACGACGTGGGCACTTGCCGGACAAGTGGGCGCCCGAGGCCCACAGCCTCCGGTGCCGGAAGTGCCGGGCGTTGTTCAAGACGCCGGAACTGGCCCACAGCACAACCGGCCAGGCCGTGGTGGCCGGGTTCGACGCCATCGCGGGCGTCGGGCGGTCGGATACGCGATCGGCCTATCTGAACGACGCACTCTTCAGTGGATTTGACGATCCCGTTGTCGGGACGCGTCTGGCAGGTCCGGGCGACTCGAACTACGAGCTAACCTTCACACTGGGCGACACCGAGGGCGACTCCGAGCCCGAATGGGGGCCCATCTCGGAACTGACCAGTCCCGAACCCCCCAGTTCCGATGAGATTCCTGTTCTGGCGCCGTCCTCGATCGAGAGCGGAGAGTCCTGGGCTTACCGATTCCTCCGGTTGTGGCGCACCCGGCTGATTGTTACGGCCTCGATTCTTTTCGGCGTCGGCCTGCCCGTGCTGGTCTACCTGCTCTTCCAACTGCTCGGGCCGCGTGCCACTCCGGATCGGACAGCCGCCGCGCTGATCGCCGGTCTCGCCAGCGCCCTGGCCCTCCTGATGCTCTCCATCCCCCTGATTCTGCTCACATCCCTCATGGCCGACCTCGTCCGTGAGGTGCGCCGACTCGGCGATCTCTCCACCGATCGAACCCGCGAACGCAACCAGTCCTGATCCCGGATCTGCAAGATTCTCGCGGATCACTTCCCCCGGATAATCCGATCCATTTCGCCATCTACCCATCTTCGGCGACTTTTCGGAAAAAGAATTCTGGGAAAACTCCGAGGAAGACGCCGGAGATTTCCTATACTCCGGGGCAAGAGGATGGGCAACTTGAAGAATCTGCGGTTGAGGCAACGATCATGGCGATCATCGCGAAGGCAGCGAGTGTTCGTTCGGCGTGGCGACGTTCCGGGCCGATCCGGAAGCGTCTGGGGGCTCTGACGCACCGCACGGGGCAGTGGACAAATGAAGAGGCCGTCGCCTATCGGAGGCGGCTGGAGGCCTGGACTGGGAGTCTCGGTCCTCGAAATGACGTCGAGC
>DAIDJI010000121.1 GCA_027451455.1 Planctomycetales bacterium
AGGCAGGAAAGCCTGACCTACGTTCTTGCTGCTGTAATAAGCTTCGAGCGGGTTTGTCTTCGTGTAGGAGCCAGTCCAGTCGAGGCGTCGGGGACGTGGTTCGCCTTGCGTTGAGGGTCGGGGGAATGTGCCGTAGGATAAAGGGTGTCGCTCCATCCAGAGCCAACGTCGTTTTGAGAGCCCATCCCATGGCGATCTCCAGAGGACCATTGATGCCGCCGGCCAGCCCGTCCAGGTTGACCGCGAACGGGGCGATCCCACCCCTGGAGAACGGCGACCACCTGACGCGCGAGGAGTTCGAACGCCGATACAACGCGATGCCGGCCCTCAAGAAGGCCGAGTTGATCGAAGGAGTGGTTTACCTGCCCTCGCCAGTCCGATACTGGAGGCACGGTCATCCGCACACTCGTCTCATCACCTGGCTGGGTAACTACGAGACGGACACGCCGGGGGTTGGAGCTGGGGATAACACCAGCATCCGTCTGGATCTTGATAATGAGCCACAGCCGGACGGCTTCCTGATCATCCTGCCCGAGTGCGGCGGTCAGGCCCGGATCAGTGACGATGATTATCTGGAAGGGGCGCCGGAACTCATCGCCGAGGTAGCGGCCAGCAGCGTCAGCTTCGATCTGGGCAAGAAGTTCGATGTTTATCGGCGAAACGGCGTGCGCGAATATGTCGTCTGGCGAGTGCTCGACCGCCAGGTCGACTGGTACGCGAACCGTGGCGGGCGCTTCGAGATGGTCAACCCACCGGCTGACGGAATCCTCCGCAGCGAGGTCTTTCCGGGCCTCTGGCTCGATGCGGCCGCGCTGGTCCAGAACGATCGCAAGGCGGTTCAGGCGGCCCTTCAACAGGGCCTGGACTCTCCCGAGCACCTCTTGTTCGTGGAGAGGTTGAGGCGGGATCGGCCGGCCTGAAAGCGCCCGGCCGAAGCTCCGCGAAGCGCGTTGGTTCGACCGAGCCGACTTCGCAGGGCTCGTCCAGGCGCCTCAACCCCCCACGCGGCCACGGAAGTCAGTCTGCTCGAGATCCCTCCCCAGGGGACGGGAGCCGATCGGCGGAAACGGTACGGACGCGGACCGAACGGAAGGCCGGGCTGTCCGGGATTCGATGAGAAACCGTGTCGGACGACCCGCTCCAGATCGCGATCATCGTTCCATCCGCCTGACGGAGCCGCAGGTTGTCCAGGTAAACCGTGTACGTGCCCGGCGGAAGTCCGCCGAAAACGAGGCCGTGCTTCGGCAATGGACCAGGACCATTGGCCGCCAGGCCGATCACCCGATGTTCCCAGACGAGCTTTTTCCCGTCCGTGACAGGGCCGCTACTCTGCTCGCGGCCGAGTTGATCGACGCCCGTCCCTCGCGTGAAGAGCAGCTTCGCCCCGGTCTCCGACCCACGGTATGGGGTGTAATAGGGCCGCTTCCTCGACGGGCTCGGCGCGAAGGCCATGTCGAACTCAATCCAGTCGGTCGCCATCCCGCGGCCATCAAAGGACGCGAAGGGCACGATCAACTTCTCATTCGGCTTCGCTCGGTCCGTCACCGTCACCTCGATCGCGAGCACCTCGCCCGACGGCCTGGGCTCGCCCTGTAATCGCGAGGGAGCCGGTCGGTGCGAGACCGCGGCACCAAGCGACTCAACCCAGGCCTCCATCTTTCGGGTGAGATCGAGGACCACCTCCGGGTGCGTGGCGGAGCAGTCCTGCGTTTCGTTCGGATCTTCCGCGATGTTGTAAAGCTCCACGCGATCGGCGAAACGGTGGAGTTTCCAGTCGGCCGTGCGGAGGGCGTCCTCGTTGCGCCAGGCCCAGTAATAACTCTCCACCGGGCTGGTCGACGCTCGCTCGCGAAGGGCCGGCCAGATATTGCGGCCATCGAGAGGCCGCGTCGCCGGCATCTTCAAACCGGCCATGTCGATCAAGGTGGGGAAGAGATCCAGGTGACCGCACAGACCATTCCAGGTGCCGCCGCCGGTCAGCCCACCCTTCGGCCAGTGTATGACCGCCGGAAGCCGCACTCCCCCCTCGTAAATGGTGTGCTTTGCGCCTCGTAACGGAAGACTGCTACCGGCTTCCATCGCGCCGTTGTCGCTGGTGAAAACGACAATCGTGTTTTCCCGGAGGCCCTCGCGGTCGAGCGCAGAGAGAATCGTGCCGACGTTGCTGTCCAGCGCATGCAGCATCGCGGCGTGAATCCACTTATGTTCCGTCGTCGCCTTTGGGCTGGCGGCGGGGAGCGACGCCGCCTCTTGCTCGCCGAGGTGTTTCAGGTCGTCGTCCTTCGCCTGGACGGGCGCATGCACCAGATGGAAGGGAATGTAACAGAAGAAGGGACGCTCGCGGTTCGCATGGAGGAATTCCAGGGCACGGCGAGTGACGAGGTCGTCGGTGTAACCCTTGTCGTCGGGCTGGAATTCCCGATTGTGCCACCAACTGATCGGTCCCCGTCCCTGAATGGTCCGTCGAGTGAAGTGGTCGGCCCCACCACCGTAGTACACCCAGGCCTCGTCGAAGCCGTGAGCATTCGCGCCGAGGCCGCCCTTGAACTTCTTGTTGGGGGTATTTCGGAAGGCCTCGGCGAAGGCCTTGCGGAACGCGGGTGTATCGGGGTCGTCACCGTTGTGCCACTTGCCGAAGACGCCGGTTCGATATCCGCCCGCCTGAAAGCCCTCGGCGATGGTTGTTTCCTCGGGGGCCAGCTCGCCCCCGACCTCGGGGCCCGTCCCGACGCGAAACGGATGCCGGCCGGTCAGTAACATGGCCCGGGTGGGTGAGCAAACACACCACCCCATGAACTGCCTCAGTTCAACGCCTTCCTTGAAGAGCCGGTCAATGTGGGGTGTCGGCACTTTTCCGCCGTGGGTGCTGAAGTCACCCCAGCCCGCGTCGTCGGCCAGAATCACGACGACATTGGGGCGTGTCTGGGCCTGGATCGAGGAAGGAAGAATCAGGAAGAGGCCGGTCACGAGGAGGGAAGGAATCAAGAGGGCCGCTCCAATTCGGGGAGACGAAACGGGCTGGCTTTTCTGGGGATCGATCGTGGTTGAGGCAAGAGCCCCTGTTCTCATGGTAGTGCCTCCTGAATAGTAACATATTTGAGAGTGAGCGCGTCGGCCTCGTACGAGACCCTGGGTGATTTCGAATTCAACGGTGCGGCGCCGATCGAAATGACGAGATGGCGGGCCTCCGGGGGAAGCGAGAGCGTGCCTTCCAGAAGGACCCAGCCCGGCCGTGACGACTCGACGAGACGCAGGGTATAACTCAGGGCGCGCCGGCTGAGCCCGCCACCGGAAAACCATTCCTTCTTGACGCCGGCGGGATCCTTTGCGAAGGCCGCGAGCCGGAGAGCGTATTGCTGGGTCGAGGGTGTCTCCTCCACGGCCCGGAGGGCAACATTTAACCGCAACTCTCTCCACCCGCTTCCCTGGGAATGGTCCAATTCGGAAACATCGACGATTCGATTGATGTAACTGTAGCGACGCTTTTCCGCGGGGCCGAAGCGGACAACGTATTCTCCATGCGCGGCCGACTCGCTGTAAATAATCGAGGCGCGATCGCCGTTCCAGATGCCCGCGACGTCCGGGAAACGGCTGAGGAGGGGGAGTTCGGGATCCTCGAAGCTCTCGGTCAGGAGCCGCTGGACCTGGATGCGTCGATCCGGCATGATCACGGCCCAGACCAGTGGCGAGGTGACGGCGCCGATGAGAAGTCCGATCATCGCGACCGCGATCGAGTGCCAGGAGGGCCGGGTTCGTCGCCAGATTGTTCGGGAGGATGGGGCCTTCTCCTCGCCGACGGCCGCCGCCACCGCCCACTGCTGGAGCTTTCGTCGCCGGAGCGAGCGCCGAAGATCGGCGTGCAGTTGGGCACGCTGAGAGAGGTAAGTGATGGCCTCCTGGTCGTTTTCCAGTCTTTCGAGCAAGGCGGTGGATTCCGGCTCGGAAAGCGCTCCGTCGAGAAACAGGTCCACCTGTTGACGTTCGGATTCGGTCATGACATCTCCCTGGAGAGTTCCGCTTCCACGGACTCGGCCAGCAGGTTGCGGATACGAAAGAGCATGACGCGCACCGATGCCGCGGTGGAATTCAGGGCCACGGCCATGCTGCTGATCGAGGCATCCTTCTGGTATCGCATTTCCAGCAACTGGCGCGATTTTTCGGGTAGTCTGTCCAGGCAGCGTTCCAGCGCCTCTTGCCTCGTGCAGCGGTCTTGCTGTGTCAGGGCGAGGGCTACCTCGAATTTTTGCAGGAGGGTTTCCGAGAAGACCAGTTTTTCACGCCCCTGTTTCCGATAGTAATCCATGATGCGTGACCGTGCCAGCCACAACGCCCAGGCGACAAACGGTCGTCCCTCATCGTATTCGTCAAATCGGCGGACGACCGTCAGCGCGACTTGCTGCATGACATCTTCCGCGTCATGCAGACTGCGCACGGCTGCGAACACATAAGCCTGGACAGTTGGCTCCACGTCCAACCAGAGGCGTGTCAACCGTTCCCGGTCATCCATTCCCTTTTCGGGGTTCATCGTGATTGGCGGCATGGCACGGCGGAATGTACCTGGAGGATTTTCCGGATTCCGAAGGAAGAGGGAGAATCTCAGGTCGGATATCCACGACCATGAGTCTGAATCACCCATCCTCCATTTGTTGTTTTTCACCGATTCCTTCAGAGGCTCTCAGTAGCTGTTGGCGCTGATGACCTCGCCGTTGGCCACCGTACCGAGCGACCAGTACGTATTCAGGCTGATCGAGGACTTCACGAAATGGACGCTGCCATCGGCGAACAGAAAGTTGGCCCCGCCCGGATGGTTGCTGGTCGCGTTGGCAAAGACGGAGTCCAGGGCGTTGCTACCTGGATGAGTTGCACAACTGCCCCATTGGTATTGCTGCGACTCGGGCGGAACGATCGTGTTGAAGAGGGTCGCGCCGGTGAGGCCCTTGGTCCAGGATAGGCCCCTGTTGTTGGCCACGAACGAGGGATTTTTTTGCTCGGCCAGCGCCGCGGTCGAACAGGCCTGCAACCCCATCATGATCGCCTGGAAGGCCGCCTCGGCGTCATAAACCTCGCTCCCTGTCAGTGCCGAGACGCCGAAGACATCGTTGCGATACCAGTTGGAAGCGGCCATCCGATCGCCGACGAGCGCCTCTCCAAAGGCGATCGTGTTGGAGGTTCCATCCACCACGCTCGCCACATTTTTGACCATCCCGTTGTGCAGAACGGTATCGTGGGAGAAAAGGCCCGTGGTCCTCACCGCTCCGGGCTGGGTGGTCGTCCCGCTACTGCCGTTATAGCTATTGGCACCCGCCGGGAGCCAGACATTGTCGAGTCCATCCGAGGGGCAGATGAACGTCCTGATCACCGAGTTGACGGCTGTCGCCGAGATCGAAACCGAGGGCGAGCCGCCGGGCCCCCAGACCGCCCAGTAAAAATTGATCGAGTTGTAGATCGGCGTCTGTTCCGCATACCCGAGGAGTTGCGCGTGGATGCTCCATGGGTTCCCTCCGTAAGTCGTGACGGTGTATCGGGCCATGATCGAGCCCAATGGGAACGAATCCATGGCGCTATGGTAGTTGTGCAGGGCCAGACCGATCTGCTTGAGATTGTTGGTACACTGGGCGCGTCGAGCGGCCTCGCGAGCGGCCTGTACGGCTGGCAAGAGCAGTGCGATCAGGACCGCGATGATGGCGATGACCACCAAAAGCTCAATCAGAGTGAAACCTCGACGATTCCGCGTGGGCATGCCTGGATGCCTCCAAGAAAAGGGAACGCGACGCGGGGGGAGACAGGCGGATCGAGTTGTGAGCGGACCACGACCATTCCCGCATCCATTGAAGAGGTACGGAGAACCCCTAATGGCCTTCCTGGGAGTTCGAAATCCCTCAGGGGGATTGTTCTGTCCCAGGGAGGTCTGCACGACGGAAGACGGTTGCAAGACTTGCGAGAGAAGCTTCCGGGGTGTATGCCGCGTAACCCATCGAACTGTTAACGAGAAAATCACGGAAACCGTGAGAGTTGAGGTGGACGGGTCGATCCGTCGGCTGGAGAGCGTGGATCAACCCACGGGCTCGCCCGGCGTACGAGCGCCGAGATGAGGCGCGGTCCTCGGGGGTCGAGCCCACCCTAAAGGGATCGTTCCGGGGCGCTTGCGGACGGATTTGGGCTCGTGGTCGGTGGAGGCGGCGGATTGCCGCCCGAGGCGCCGGGGAAGACGCTTGGCGCGGGACCCTGCGGCGGCTTCGGTCGCGCGATCGCGATTCCCATTCCGATCTCGATCGAGGCGTCGTAGGCGAGCACGGCGTTCCGGTGCGGCGTCGCGTAGTCGGCCGAGAGGAGCATGATCGTTCGGCCCGATTTCTCACGGGCCGTCCGGAGCCGCTCGGCGATCGCGTCGACGTTGGCCGCGACCGGCTCGCCGTCAATCTTGATCGCGCCGGTGGCGTCGATCTCCACCATCACGTAGACCTTTTTGAGATCCTCCATCGGCCGGGCGTTGTTCCCCTGCGTCATCGCCTCCTGCTTCTGCTCCTGCGAGGGCTTGGGGATCTCCAGCGTCTTGTACAGGATGGTCGTCGCCGTGACCATGAAGAAGAGGACGAGCTGGAACGCCACATCGACCATGGGAGCGAGGTCCAGCTCCTCGACCGTCGTCGGGCCGCCGCGCGAGAGCGAGAAGTCCTCGTCGTCGCCGCCGTGTGCCTCGATCGGCGGCCGGTCCTCGTTCCAGTCGCGCGAGGGGACGACCGGGAGCGAGACACTGCTGCTCCCGTTCCGGCGCGCTGATTCCGATGAGTGCGGACTCGGGACGTTCAGGCCATCGACGTCGAGGATCTCGCCGGAACCCTCGTCGTCGTCCAGGATCTCGATCTCGTTGTCGGGCTCGTTTTCCTCGACGTTGTCTGGATTCTCATCCTCTTCTTCATCGTCGTCGTCGGGCCATTCCCAGGACGCCGAGGAGGCCTGCGGAGCCGGCCGGGTGGGCTCGGGCTCGTCGAGGACCGGGAAGGTGACGTCGTCGGAGCCGCCGCCGAGTTCGATCCAGGCCGGGGGCGCGATGGCCGAGGCCGGCGCTGAGATCGCCGGCAGCTCGGGGCTCGATGGCTCGACCCGGAATTCGAAATCGCTCGACTCGGGAGGGACCGGCGGCGGCTCCATCCGGCCAGGTCGGATTCGGGCCGGAGGCTCGGCGGATTCGCGAGGAAGCGGCGGAGTGGGCCGACGACTTGGGGGCGCCGGCTCGGGTGCTGGAGGCGGTCCGAGGTCGAAGATTTCCGGGAGTGGGGGCGCGGCGGGAGGCGGCTCGGGCCCGGCCGACAGCTCGGGGAGGTCGGCCAGCCGGGTCCAGGGTGCTGAAGTGCCCGCCGGGCGGACCAGGTCGTCGCCGTTGAGCGATCCCGCGGCGAGGGCAGCGCGCACGGCCTCGCTGCTTAGATCCCGCTCCAGTTCCAGGCTCTCGGCGTGGAAGACGTCCCAGCTCGCCAATGGCCCCTCCGAACCGTTCCTGTCCGGTTCTCTATCGTTTGATTCTGTCCCGTCGATCGAATCGATCGGGGGGTGTTTCGCTTTACGGTCTTACTTGCTCAGGGCTTCTGAAGGATTGGGTTTTCGGTTTTCGATGGATTCGGATCGGCAAACCTGTACGAGCCGGCTCCAGCCGGCCATTTTTTGCAAGAACTTCGGCCTCGGATCCGGGCTCGGGTTTCAGGGGGCGCCGGAAACCTCCTGCACGCCGAGGTGGACGGTTACTCCCTCGACCTGCGCGACCGCGGCGGCGACCTCGAGGACCTCGCCGTGCGGGACCTCGCGGTCGGCCTGGATGATCACCTTGTTCCGCCCCTCCTTCACGCCGTCGGCCGCGGCCTTCCGGGCCTGGTCGAGAGTGGCCGTGGGGCCCTCGCCGTGTCCGAGGAGGAGTTTGGACTCGCCCCCGGGGCGCTTGGGTCCTGTTAGCGTGAGGAACGTGGCGCTGGTTTCCTCGACACCGACTCCGTGGCGTGCGGGTGGGACGTCGACCTTCTCACCGCCGCTCATCTGGATCGTGAAGAGCATGAAGGTCATGAGCTGGAAGACGACGTCGACCATCGGTGTCATGTCGATATGCTCGTCACGATCCTGGTCCAGGTCGCGGCGCAGGAGCATGGGACGACTCTCGGGCGATGGGAGGGATGCAAAAGGGCGAACGACGGGGCCGGTGGGATTCCCGATTTATTCGAGAACCTCGAGAACTTCCTGAAGCTGTCGCTCGGTTCGGTCGCGGAGGCGACGTAGCCTGGCGTGAACGTCGTTGCCGATAAGCATCATCGGGTTGGCAATCAGCAGCCCGGCGCCCGTCGCCCAAAGTGCGAGGCTGATATCGGCCGCGAGGGCTTGCGGACTGACCTTCTCGGAGCCGCCGATCCGGCCGAAGGCGCCGATCATGCTGGCGACGGTGCCGAGCAGTCCGAGGAGTGGGCCCATCCGGACGATGGTGGAGATGGAGCCGAGTCGGTTCTCCATCCCCGCCACGACCTCGCTATGGAATTCCGTCACCACGATTTGCTTGATCCGGGAGAGGCCCTTGTCGCGGTTCTGGAGGGCGACGGCAATCAATTGCCCGAGGGCGGAGTGCCAGAAAGCCGGAGTCTGACAGAGGTTAATCGCCTTTTCGAATTGCCGGGCGCGGCACAGTTCTCGCACCTGATCGGTGAGTTCCTGGGGGTCTCGAAGCGATTTCTTGGAGAGGCTTCGATAGAGCAGGATTCCATTGTAGGCCCCCCAGACTGCCAGGACGGCCAGTGCGCCATAGATCACATAGCCGAAAGCGTCAATGATCTTCGTGACTTGCATGGGGGGATCCCGGCGTGGCGAAGAGACCTCGGCCGGTCGCAGCGGCCGAACGGAGGGTGGGTCCGGCCGACGGGCCGTCCCTCTTCCCGAGAGTCCATTCTGCGCTCGTGGGAACGAGGTCGCAAGGGGGAGCGGCGAGGGTCGAGGCGGCCGGAATGAAGAGTGGCGAGGGCCCGGTCATACGGGCTCTTGTTCCAGAGCCTTGCCACGGACGGTCCTGCGCGAGAGAATAGGTGTTAGCCAATCCTGGGACGATTCCGGCACAGGAAGCGGTCGGACGATTCGTAATCTCTTCGGGTTTTGCCATGCCGCGAAATGTTTTGGTGGTCGACGATGAGCGCGACGCCAATGACATACTGGCTCATCTGGTGCGGGCTCGTGGGTTCGAACCGATCCAGGTCTACTCGGGCCAGGAGGCACTGACCGAAGTTTCCCGGCGCCGCCCGGATGTGATTCTGCTCAACCTGTCACTTCCCGATATCAACGGATTCGAGGTCTGCGATCGCCTCAAGCGGGACCGCGAGACGAACCTGATCCCGGTTGTGATGGTCACTGCCCATCATGACGCGAAGGAACGAGCCGCCGGAGTCCGGGTCGGGGCGAACGGCTATCTCATCAAGCCCTTCACGCCCGAACAGCTCCACGCCGCCCTCGACGAGGCCATCCAGTGGCACGACGAGCACCAGGGCCGCGGGACAACCGGCGAGATCAATTTCGACGTTCGCAGCGAGCAGGCCTACCTGGCCCAGGTGAGCGACATGCTCGCCGACCTCTTCGCCCACACCCCGCTGACCGAGCGGCACATCAAGGACCTGAAGCAGGCGATCCTGGAGATGGGCGGCAACGCGATCGAGTGGGGCCACCGCAAGAACGCCGAACTCGTCCTGCGGATCACCTACCGGATCGATCGGAACGCCGTCACGCTCATCATCCAGGACCAGGGGCCGGGCTTCGATCCCAGCAACATCCCCCACGCCGCCTCCGAAGAAGACCCGATCCGCCACCTCGAGCTGCGCAACGAACTTGGCATCCGCGAGGGGGGATTCGGGCTCATGCTCGCCCGCGGCCTCGTGGACAAGTTCTGGCACAACGAGCGCGGGAACCAGGTCACGATGGTGAAATACTTCGGCGAAGCACCGGCCGAGGCGTAGAAAACTTCTCAGAAGCCGGGGACAGGCGCCTCGAAGACCGGGAGCCTGTTCCCGATTTCTTTGAGGATCGGAAGACGTCGAGTCCAGAGATCGGACTCCAGATTCCAGAGATCGGATTCTGGATTCCGGATCGACGCCTTCCCTGGGATTTCTGGAATCTGTCAACGAAGATACCGGCGATCCGATCGTCCTTCGTTCACCGGGTTTTTGTTCACCGGAATCATCGAGGCGAGCCAAGCATCGACCGCCGTCGCGGTGCGGACCCGCCGCGCGGTGCGCGGGCGCGCGGGGGCCGAGCATCCGCGCGTGTTCATCTGGGGCCTGCTGGAAGCCCGGCTGCAACGGGCGGAGGTGATGGTGCTCGGCGGGCTGGCCGAGGGCGTCTGGCCGCCGGCGGTGGACCCCGGCCCGTGGCTGTCGCGGCCGATGCGCCTGCGCGTCGGGCTGGCGGCGCCGGAGGAGGCGGTCGGCCAGGCGGCGCATGATTTCGTTGCCAGCGCCTGCGCCGCGCCGGAGGTGATGCTGTCCTGCCCACGCCGGCGCGATGGCGCCCCCGCGGTGCCGGCGCGCTGGCTGACCCGGCTTTCGG
>DAIDJI010000122.1 GCA_027451455.1 Planctomycetales bacterium
GAGATGCCGTGGGCGGCGAGCCGATGCAGCTGCTCCCAGAAATCGCGGCGCGCCTTCGGATCGACGCCGGCGGTCGGCTCGTCGAGCAGCAGCAGCTCGGGTTCGTGCAGCAGGCAGGCGGCCAGCGCCAGCCGCTGCTTCCAGCCGCCCGAGAGGTGCGCCCCTCGCTTCTTCAGATGAGGCGCGAGCCCAACCTCGTCGACCAGCTCGGCCTGGCGGTCCCGCGCCTGGGAAGTCGTCAGACCATAGATCCCCGAGTAAAAGTCAAGGTTTTCCTGCGCCGTCAGATCCTCATACAAAGCGAACTTCTGCGACATGTAGCCGATCCCGGCTCGGACAGCGTCGGACTCTCGCATGGCGTCGCGGCCGAGGACGCGGGCCGATCCCCCGGCGAGCGGGATCAGGCCGCAGAGGGCGCGGATCAAGGTCGTCTTGCCCGAGCCGTTGGGACCGAGCAGGCCGAAGACCTCGCCGTGGCCGACGTCGAGACTCACGCCGTCGACGGCCGTCAGCCGTCCGAACCGGATCGTCACGCTGCGGGCGTCGATGACGGGGACGTCCGGCGCCTCGGCGATCATCGATTCCCCTCCGATCGCGCCGGCGGCTGATCCGAACTGGCCAGGAGATAGACCTCGGCGGCCATCCCTGATTTGAAGATGCCGTCGGGCTCGGTCACGCGGACCTTCGCCGCAAAGACCTGGTGCCGGCGCTCGTCGAGACTCTGAATGTTCCGCGGTGTGAACTCGCTCTCGTGCGCGATCTGCACGACCCGCCCCTCGAACCGGGCGCCCGGATGCGAGTCGATGGTCACCTCGGCCGGCTGGCCGACAACCACGCGGCCAAGTTCGGTCTCGGGGATGAAGACCTTCACCCAGAGGTCGTCGGCGGAGAGGATGCGGACAACCGCCTGACCCGGCGCGACAAGGTCGCCCTTGCGCACCGAGATCACGTCGACCAGCGCTCGACCCGGCGACCGGACGACGGCCTCGGCGAGGTTGGCGTCGACCTCGCGGAGTCGGGCGCGGGTCTGCTCGACCTGGGCCTCCATCGCGGCGATGTCCTCGGCGCGGGTGCCGGCCTTCAACAGGTCGAGATTGGCGCGGGCCTGGTCGAGCAGCGCGGCGGCCTCGGCGATCTCCTCGGGACGGTTGCCCCGGGTGACGAGGTCGAAGTGGGCCCTCACCGCCGAGGCCCGGCCCCGGGCGCGGTCGAGGTCGGCCTGGGCGGCGTCCACCTGGGACTTGGTCGTGCTATTCTTGCGAAAGAGGGCGTCGTATCGGCCGAGGTTCTCCTCGGCGAGTTTCAGGTCGGCCTCGGCGCTCAGCCAGTCGTTGCGGGCCTCTCGGATTTCTTCCTCGCGGAAGCCTTTTTTGATGCGGTCGTTCCGGGCCGAGGCGGCGGCGACCGCGGCCGCAGCAGCGGCGATCTCCTCGCGCCTGGGCCCGTTGCGAGCCTTTTCGAGCGCGGCGAGGTCGGCCTTCCCCTTGGCCTGCCACTGCGCGCGCTGGGCTTCCAACTCGGGGACTTCCAGCGTGACCAGCGGCGAGCCGGGCGCGATCCGGTCGCCCTCCCGCACATGGACCTCGCTGACCCGCCCGCCAACCTTCGAGCCCAGGCGGATCTCCTGGGCCTCGACGACGCCCGGGAAGGCCAACCGGTCCGATCGCGGGGCCATGATCGACCGCCAGAGCGGCGGGCCGATCACCGCTCCCGCCCCGACCAGCGCCATCAGCACGACGATTCCCACCGCGATGGCGATCGGTCGTCGCGATCGTCGCGGCGGCTCCGGTTCCTCGACGGACTCCGGGGCCGGCCGGGTCTGGTCCTTCGTCATGACCTCGCCCACGGTCATCGTGAGCCTCCGCGTCACCCCGATGCCGCGCCGGTTCCTCCGGACGGCCCTTTTGCTTCACGATACCCGGGATCAGACGGGCCGGCAATTCCGGATGAGCCGACCGCCAGGGCGGTTGCCTTCCCAATCCAGACTCGAAGAACCGGAGGAACCACGAAAAATCACGAAGGGCACGAAAATGGGAGAGAGATCAACGGCATTGATACAGTCGGGATCGAAGATTCGGAGGAACTACGAAAAATCACGAAGGGTACGAAAATGGGAGAGAGATCAAATGGGATTTATACAACCGGGACCGAAGATCCGGAGGAACCACAAAGAATCACGTAAGGGTACGAAAATGATAGAGAGATCAAGGGCATTGATACAACCGGCATCGAAGATTCGGAGGAACCACGAAAAATCACGAAGGGTACGAAAATGGGAGAGAGATCAAAGGCATTGATACAGTCGGCATCGAAGATTCGGAGGAACCACGAAAAATCATGAAGGGTACGAAAATGGCAGAGAATCCCAGAGGTGAGAGCAAAACGGCCCTCAGCCGACCGCCCATGCTCCTGGTGAGCCATCGGAAGCGCATCTCAGCCCCTCCGTAAAGCCCGGCCCGGCGTGGCGCCGGTCGGCTCGCCGTCTTGCAGGACGATCGTCCCGTTCACAATCACGTGGTCGACGCCCTCAGCCGGCGCTCGGCCGTTGGCGTAGGTCGAGCGGTCGATCACGGTGGCCGGGTCGAAGATGGCGATGTCGGCGACGTAGCCCGTTCGGATCAGGCCGCGGTCCGTCAGACGGTAGCGACGTGCCGCGTGCGTGGAAAGGTGCGTGACGGCCTCGGACCAGTCGTAATCGCCCAGTTCCCTCGTGTGGTGGCCGAGGAGCCGGGCGAAGGTACCCCATCCGCGCGGGTGCGGGAAGCCGCCGCGGAAGATGCCGTCGGAGCCCGCCATGTGCGCAGGATGCCGGAGGATCGCGCGGACGTCGGCCTCGGTCCGGCTCCCGGGCCGGACGACCACCACGCCGACCGCCATCCCCGAGGCATACAGGATCTCGCAGACGAAATCACCCGGGTCGAGCTTCGCCCGAGCTGCGGCCTCGGCGACGCTCAGCCCCTCGGCCCATCGCCATTCCTCGTTCGCCACCATCGCGATCGTCACGTGGTCGAGCGGCTGTCGGAGGCCGCCCGAGAACCACTCGTTGCGAAGTCGGGCACGGATCGCCGGATCCGAGAGGCGCTCCAGCGTCGGGTCGATCCCGCCCGCCTGCACCCACCCCGGTAGCGCGATCATCCCCAGGATCGTGTTGCCCGCAAGGTACGGATAACTGTCGAATGTCATGTCGAGGCCACGGGCGCGACCCTGGTCGATCAGCGGGAGGAGCAGATCGGCCGGGCCGTTGTAGTGCGAGATGTGCGCAGCGACGCCCGAGGACTCCGCGATCCGGTAGACCTCCTGCATGCCAATCGTCGCGTCGGCGCCGTATCCCCGCATGTGGGTGACATAGACGCCGTCGTCGGGCACGATCGCCTCGCAGAGAGCGGCGATTTCGCGGGCGTCGGCGTAGAGGCTCGGGATGTAGTCGAGCCCCGTGGAGAGACCGACCGCGCCGGCGTCCATCCCCTCGCGAACGAGCCGCTTCATTGCGGTCAGCTCGTCGTCGGTCGCGGGGCGATGGTCGAGCCCCATGACCTCCATCCGAACGTTCCCATTCGGGACCAGGAACGCGACGTTCATCGCTGTGGATCGGTCGAACCGCGCGAGATACTCCTCGACCGTCCGCCAGTCGTAGTCGAGGCCGGGCGGGTTGCCGTTGAAGCCGGCGGTGTAGCGTCTCATGTACGAAAGCGTTTCGGGCGAGGCCGGGGCGAAGGCGCTGCCGTCCTGACCGATGATGTAGGTCGTCACGCCCTGCTTCAAGGCGGGGAGGTGGATCGGATCGGCGAGGAGCATCAGATCGCCGTGAACATGGGCGTCGATGAAGCCGGGGACGACGTATCGGCCGGTCGCGTCGAGGAGATGCGCTGCCTCAGCCCCTTCGAGGCGGCCGACATCGGCGATCATCGATTCGAGCAGCGCGACATCGGCGCGGAACGGCGGGCCGCCGGTGCCGTCGATCACCCAGCCGCCCCGGATCAGCAGGTCGAACATGATGCGGTCTCCTCAGCGAGACGAGGTCGAATCCAACTTCTCGGCGGCGATGACGGCTCCCTGCCCGAGTCGCGAGTCGGCCCCTCGCCAGAGGTACCAGCTTGCGATCGATCGATAGGGACGCCAGATCTCCGCGAGCGCAGGGCATTCGCCTGGACGAGGTAGTTCGGCGAGCGCGTATCGGTCGCGGATGCCGGCGCGCACGCCCAGGTCGCCCGACGGCAGGACGTCCGGCCGATTCAGGGCGAAGATCAAAAACATCTCGGCCGTCCAGACGCCGACGCCCTTGATAGAGACCAGGGACTTGATGATCGCTTCATCGGTCCATGAGTCGTCGATGGCGTCGAGCGGGACGTTGCCCGAGGCGACGGCCTCGGAGAGGTTGAGGACGTAACGGGCCTTGACCCCGGAGAGCCCGACGCCGCGGAGGACGGGCTCACCCAGCTCGATCAGCCGGGCAGGGTGGTGCGGCTCGCCGCCGACCTCGACCAGCCGCCGATGGATCGAGGCCGCCGCCTTCGAGGAGATTTGCTGGCCGATGATCGCGCGGACAAGCGTTCCGAACCGGTCGGACTTCGGCTCCAGCAAGCAGGGGCCGACCCGGTCGATGATGGCGCTGAGGTGCGGGTCGACTTGCTTCAGGTGACGCTCGGCCGCCGCCCATCGCGAGGGCGTTGCGCGTCGTCGGGTCGTCTTGGCCATCGGCGCCCCCAGGTCGTCGTTTGCTTGAAGAACCTTCATGTTACGTCGATGATGGGTGCGGAGGCAAGCCCAGCAGGGCTTCGATCTTGCCGAGGAGGCGGGGGAAGTCGACGGGCTTGCTGTCGTAGTCGTTGCAGCCGGCCTGGAGGGCCTTCTCGCGGTCGCCGGCCATGGCGTGGGCGGTCAGGGCGATGATCGGAAGGTGGCGGGTGACGGCCTCGGCGCGGAGGCGGCGGGTCACCGTCCAGCCGTCCAGTTCGGGGAGGCTCATGTCCATCAGGACGAGGTCGAAGCCGCCGCGTGCGGCCATCGCGAGGCCCTGCTGGCCGTCGATCGCGATCGAGACCTCGTAGCCCTTCCGGGCGAGGCGGCGCGAGAGCATGTCGCGGTTCATCTCGTTATCTTCGACCAGCAGGATCCGGGGCATGCGCGTCGATCTCCGGGTCGGCCTGGCTTCGGGCCAGGGAACTTCGGCGAGTGTGGGCATCGACCCTGGCTTGGATCAGCGACTGCAGCTCGTTTCGGGAGGCGGCACCCTTCGAAACCACGCTGAAGGCGTATCGGTGCAGGAGCGTCCGATCCTCGGCGGAGAGGTCGCGTGCGGTGACGACCAGCACGGGGATCGTCTGCCACTTTTCGTGACGCCCCAGTTCCTCGGCGAAGCCGAAGCCGTCCAGTTCGGGCATCATCAGGTCGAGGACGATGAGGTCGGGCGGATCCTCGGCGACGCGATCGAGCCCTTCGCGGCCGTCGCAAGCCTCGGTCACCGACCACCCGCCCGATTCGAGGACCTGGCGAGCGAGGCGCCGGGCGCTCTCGTCGTCGTCGACCACCAGAGCCCGGCCGACAGGGCGATGGCGGGCGATCATCGAGGCGAGCCGTTTCCGGTGGATCGGCTTGGTCAGGTAGTCGGAGGCGCCGAGCGAGTAGGCGAGGTTTCGGTCGTCGACGATCGTCACCATGATGACCGGGATCTCGGCCAGCTCGGGGTCGGACTTGATCGCGGTGAGGACCGCCCAGCCGTCCATCTGGGGCATCATCACGTCCAGGGTGATCACGTCGGGACGGAGTCGGCGGACCATCGCGATTCCCTCCTCGCCGCCCGAGGCATACCGGACGCGGAAGCCCTCCTTCTCGACCGTGCGCCGGACCAGCTCGCGGACGTTCGGGTCGTCGTCGATCACCAGGACGAGGCCGCCGGGAGCGTCGGCCGGGATCGTCTCGTGTTCGGCTGACGGCTCGGTCTCGATCGGGGCATCGGGCGAAAGGCCGACGACGCGATCGGGCAGTCGGATGGTGAAGGTGGTCCCCTGGCCGGGCTCGCTTTCGACCTCGATCTCGCCGCCCATCATCTGGCAGAAGCGCCTGGTGATGGTCAGGCCAAGCCCGGTCCCGCCGTACTTGCGGGTCGTCGAGGCATCGGCCTGAGAGAAGGGCTGAAAGAGCCGGCCGAGCTGCTCGGGCGTCATGCCGATCCCGTTATCCTGCACGCGGAAGAAGACCGCGCCACGGCCATCGGTGCCGGCGGGCCGCCGCCAGGTCTCCAGCCTGATGGTTCCGCCCGTGGTGAACTTGCAGGCGTTCGAGAGCAGGTTCAAGAGCGCCTGGCGGAGCTTGGTCAGGTCGGCGCGCATCGAGCCGATGCCGGCCGGACAATCGACCGCGATGACGTTGCGATTGGACTCCGCGAGCGGACGGATCGTGTCGACGACGCCGCTGATAAGATGATGAATTCGGAACGTTTCGAGGAAAAGGTCCGTTTTTCCGGCCTCGATTTTTGAGAGGTCGAGGACGTCGTTGATCAGGCCGAGCAGGTTTTTGCCAGCGGCGAGGATCTTCCTGAGATCGGCGGCGAGGACTTCGTCGCAGTCGCTTTCGTCCTCCAGGAGCATCTCGCTGTAGCCGATGATGGCGTTGAGGGGGGTACGAAGTTCGTGGCTCATGTTGGCGAGGAAGGTGCTCTTGGCGCGGTTGGCGGCCTCGGCGTCGTCGCGGGCGCGGCGGAGTTCGGCCTCGTGGGAGACGCGGTCGGTGATGTCGCGGAGGAAGGCCGTGAAGAGCGGGGGACTGTCGAGCCCGACGCGGGTGATCGCAAGTTCGACAGGAAACTCGGAGCCGTCGGCCCGGCAGGCCGTCAGCTCAAGGCGACGGCCGAGGACCGGGCCCTGGCCGGTCTCCAGATAGTTTACCAGTCCCTTGCGGTGGGCCTCGCGATGTTTGGGCGGGATGATCAACTCGGCCATCTCGGAGCCGAGCGCCCGGGATCGCGGGTAGCCGAAAATCCGCTCGGCCGCCGGGTTGAACTCGACGATCCGACCGTTGTGGTCCATCGCAATCACCGCGTCGAGCGACGATTCCAGGATCGCCGCCTCACGCGCCGCGAACCGCCGGATGGTCACCTCGGAGAGGCGTCGCAGGGCCGCCTCGCTGGAGACCGAATAACCGGTCGTCACCAGCAGGCCGATCGCCAGCAGCGAGGCCACCGAGATACTGGCGACGGTCCACCAGACACTTGCCTCAGCCTGCCGGGTGCGCTGCCCCAGAAGGTCAGCCTCGCCACGCTTCATCTCGTCAAGGACACGCATCACATCCATGTCGACCTGCTGGTCGCGTCCCTCGAAGATCCCCTTCAGCGCCGCGGGGAGACCGCTTTGCTTCCGCACCGCGGAGGCCTGGCGAAGCGATTCGAGCCGGGCCCGGAGCCGCTGAGCGAGCACGGCGAACTGAGCCCTCTGGCTTTCGTTGTCCCGCGTCAACACGCCGACACGGACCAGTCGGGCCTCCGCCTCGGCCGCCGATCGCTCCGCACGTCGGAGATACGATTCCTCCCCGGTGAGCAAGTAATCCCGCTGCTCCGACTCGGCATCGCGGACCGAGGTCAGCAGTTCGTCCATCGACCCGAGCGCCTCGCGGGTGTGAATCACCCATCGACCGTTATCGATTAAGTTGCGGATGTTCCAGAACGTCACCACCGCGTTCAGCGCCAGCACGCCGATGGCGAGACCCAGCCCGATCGCAATGATGCGTTTCATTTCCATAATTGGTAATTGGTAATTGGTAAGGACCGATCGCCGATGGGCGGGTCCGCTGCATCGCTAGCAAAACCACCATCCCATTAACTGTCAAGTCATTACAAAGAACAAATTACAAAGAACAAATTACAAAGAACAAATTACCAATTACAAAGAAAAATTACGCTTCTCCGAACGCCACTCCGACGAGCGAGATGTCGTCGCGGAGGCCGGCGGAGCCGGTCCATCGNGCGAGGTCGTCCAGGAGGGACTCGAGGGCGCGGTCGATTGGCTCGTGGCGCGCGGCTTCGAGAGCGGCGAGCATCCGATCGCCGCCGAAGACCTCGCCGTCGGCGTCCATGGCCTCAGGGATGCCGTCCGAGTAGAGAAAGATCCGGTCGCCGGGGGCCATCGTCAGGACGTGCTCGTCGTACGGGAGGCTGGCCAGACCGATGGGAAAACCCCGAGTGTCGACGATCTGGGCCGGTCCGTCGGCCCGGACGTGAGCGAGCCCCGGATGACCCGCCGAGATGTAACGGAAGACGCCCGTCTCGGCGTCGAGAACGCCGTAAAGGATCGTGAAATATTGCTCGGTTGTCTCGTCGAAGGGGAACATCCGGTTGAGTCGGGCGGCCACTTCGGTCGGTGGGATCGGCGTGCCGTTGAGAGAGTCATCCACGCGACGCAGGACCGACGACGCATCCGAGGGCGGGGAAAGGACCCGGCTCAGGGTGACCGAGAGGAGCGCCGAGGCGACCCCGTGGCCGCTGACGTCGAAGACGTAAAGCGCCGCGTGGCGGTCATCGAGCGTGAAGGCATTGAGGCCGTCGCCGGCCAGTTCCTCGCAGGGGCGGTAGTGCCAGGCGAACCGGGCCCGGGGAAGCCTCGGCTCGCTGCGTGGGAGGAAGGCCTCCTGAATTCGAGCCGCGGCACGGAGATCTCGCTCCATCCGGCGGTTCGCCTCGGCCAGCCGCGCATTGGCTCCGATCAATTCCAGGTTCCGCTGTTCCAGGCTGCGTTCGAGCCGGATGGCTTCCTCGACCGCCCCCTTGAGCGAAAGCTGGGCCTGAATCCTCGCGAGAACGACCGGGAAATCGATCGGCTTGGAGACATAATCGTTCGCGCCGAGTTGCAGGGCCTCGACGACGTCGCCGCTTTCGGTCAGGGCCGTCGCCATGATGACCGGGAGCGTCGTCGGTGAGTGCGACTGCCGGAGCGCCCGGAGGACTTCGAGCCCGCTCAGGCCCGGCATCAGCACGTCGAGCAGCACCAGGTCGAAGGACCGCTGATGCACCAGCTCGATCGCCCTGTTGCCGTCCTCGGCGACCGTCACCGAGAAACCCTTGCGCTCCAGCCGTCGCGAGAGCATGTCGCGGTTCGCCTCGTCATCGTCGACGACGAGCAGCGAGCCCGGGGAGCTAACCATCAGAGGTGCGTCCATGATTCCGGCCCGCTGGGTACAGATTTTCCCCGATCGCCGGGGGAAGTCGCCCACGGCGGATCTGGGTTTCGCGGAAGTTGGGTAAAAAAATGGCCGGTCGGGCTTTCCGTGTCCCGACGGCGTGGAGTCCTCTCATCCAACATGGGAGGAGAGGTCGGGCTCATGCCCGCCGGAAGCCAAGTATTGCAACCGGCGTGCCAGGGGAGGGGCGGCGGGAAGATGGGGCAATGGAGATGGATCGGTCCCGCGCCCTGGCCGCTCGGATCGAGGCCAGGTGCGATCGCCGGATCTCGGCCATCGAACGCTGGCCCCGATGTGCGCCCCGGACGCGGTCAAGAGAGGAGGACGTTAGCCGACGGGATACGGCTCCCGCAGCTTGAAGTGCGGGTTGGCCTCGACATACTTGCGGACGCGGTCGGTTCGCTCGATGGCCTTCGGCAGGAAGTTCACGGCCTCGTCGATCCGCTCGTCGGGCTCGGCGCAACTGAACCGGAGGAACCCGGCGCCGGCGTCGCCGAAGCATTCGCCGCCCAGGCAGGCGACCCCGAACGCGTCGTCGGCCGCCTCGAGGAAGTAGAGGGCGAGTCCGTGCGAGGTGATCCCCAGCCGGTTACAGAGCGGTCGGACGTCGGGGAAGACGTAGAACGTCCCGGCGGGCCGGAGAACCCGGAAGCCCTCGATCCGCTCCAGACCCTCGCAGAGCCGGACCACCTTGCGGCGAAACCGCTCCATGTACTCGTCGCGGGTCTCGATGTCCTGCTCGAGCGCCGCCTCGGCCGCTCGCTGAGCCAGGGGCGGGCTGCACGACGCCGTCGTGTTGATCAGCTTGCCGAAGGCGTCGACCACGTCGGGCGAGGCCACCGCGAAACCGATCCGCCAGCCGCTCATGCTGTACGACTTGCTGAACGTGTAGGCCGCGACCGTGTGGTCGTACATCCCCGGCTCGGCCAGGATCGAGGCGTGATTCCCCTCCCAGACCATGTGGCAGTATGGCTCGTCCGAGAAGACCACCAGCTCGGTCCCGCGGACGACATCGGCGATCGCGGCGAGGTCCTCACGGGTCGCGACGCCGCCCGTCGGGTTGTGCGGCGAGTTGAGCAGGATCGCCCGCGGCTTCGGGTCCGTTTCCAGGAACCGACGAACCGCCGCGGCCTGCGGTCGTAAGCCGTCCTCGACCTTGAGCGGGGTCATCACGGCCCGCGCCCCCCTGCGCTGGAGGTTCGGCAGGTAGGTGGGGAACTGCGGGCTGAAGACAAGCACTCCGTCGCCCGGTTCGAGGAACGCCTCGGCGAGGCGCGACGCGACCGCGACGACGTCCTCGCGCGCGACCGGCCCGAGCGGCGCATCCGCCGCGCC
>DAIDJI010000123.1 GCA_027451455.1 Planctomycetales bacterium
ACCCGACGTTCGCCCGCACCTTCCGACGATCCAAACGCCCGAGGACGTCGCCGCCCGCCAAAGGTCATTGCGGACCTTCTTCTCCCAAGCGCTCGGCGACCTGCCCGAACGGACGCCACTCGACGCGCGGGTCGTCGGCGTACACCGCCGCGAAGGTTACCGCATCGAGAACGTGATCTTCGCCAGTCGACCGCATCACCACGTCACGGCCAACCTCTACATCCCCGCGGGCCGGCCGCCGTTCCCGGGCATCCTGCTGCCTTGCGGGCACAGTGACGAGGGCAAGGCGGGCGAGACCTACCAACGGGCGGCCATCCTGCTCGCCCGGAACGGCATGGCGGTGCTCTGCTACGACCCGATCGGCCAGGGTGAGCGCTATCAGCGGCTCGACGACCGCGGCAAGCCCGTGATCCGGGGCACGACCGAGCACACCATGGCCGGAATGGGCGCGTTGCTCGTTGGCCGGGAACTCGCTGGTTATCGGGTCTGGGACGGGATGCGGGCGATCGACTACCTCGCAAGCCGATCCGAGGTCGATCCCCGCCGCCTCGGCTGCACCGGGAATTCTGGAGGCGGGACGATGACCGCCTATCTCATGGCGCTCGATGATCGGATCGCGGTGGCGGCCCCGTCCTGCTACATCACCACGCTGGAACGGCTGTTCGCCACCATCGGGCCGCAGGATGCCGAGCAGAATATCACCGGGCAAGTCGCATTCGGGATGGAACACGCGGACTATATCGCCATGCGAGCACCAAAACCGACGCTGCTCTCGGTCGGAACCCAGGACTTCTTCGACATCGACGGAAGCTGGATCACTTTCCGCGAGTGCAAGCGGCTTTACGGGCGGCTCGGCTTCGGCGAGCGGGTCGACCTGTTCGAATCGGACGAGCCGCACGGCTTTACCAGACCGCGTCGCGTCGCGGTCGCCCGGTGGATGTCGCGGTGGCTGCTGAGCAAGGACGAGCCAATCGACGAGCCCGAGTCCTCGATCGCGTCCATCGCTGACCTCCAATGCACTGCGAGCGGCCAGGTGCTGCGCGAATTCCCGGGCGAACGCTCGGTCTTCGACCTGAATACGACCCGCGCCGAGGAACTCCGAGCAGGCAGGCCGAAGCGTTCTGACGTCGAGTTACGCGCCGAGGTCCGCCGGTTGATCGGTCTGGCAGGCCGAAAGATCGCGCCCGCCAGGCCCCGGCACGTGGCGACGATTGCGGTCGGCGATCGCCTGGTCGTCAAGTGGATCTTCGAGGTCGAGCCAGGGGTCGTGGTACCGGCCATCGAGGTCGCAAACGCTCGGGTCCAGTCTCCCGAGCGAAAAATCGTTCGGGTCGTCGAGGAGTGGCCGTCCGGGCTGGAGGAACTCCTCAAGCTGCCCGATGGGACGATCCTGATCCAACCGCGAGGGATGGGCGAGACCCGGCCTGGAGGTAAGGTCAACGACCCAGGCTGGTTCGGCCAGGACTGGAAGGAAGCTTTCCTGGCGTTCCACCTCGGCCGCCCGCTGCTGGGTCAGCGGGTCGTTGATGTCCTCTCCGTGCTGGAGGGTCTCGACCAGCCCGCGGCCGGCCGGACGAAAGCCGAGGGCGAGCCTCGCCGCTACCGGCTCGTCGGCGTTGGCACGGCGGGCCCAATCGCGCTGCACTCCGCGTTCCTGGACGATAACGACCGAATCTCGGACGTGACGATGGAGGGATCGATCGCCTCGTGGGAGGACGTGGTGAAGCAGGGGGTCATTCGCACTCCGCTTTCCGTGGTCGTCCCCGGCGCTCTGCGAGTCTACGACCTGCCCGACCTTGTCGCGCGGACGTCGGCCAATCCGGTCAAGAAGCCTCAGCCGGATCCGGATCAAACCGCAAAGCGTCCGGGTCAATGAAGGCCGATCGCCTTGAAGGTCTCGACGAACTCTTGGGCGTTGAGTTTGAGATCTCCGTCCCTGTCGTACAGGGCGATCCGCTTTTTGATATCGGCGGGATTCGTTCGCCCGAAGGCGAGAGCGAGTTCCTGTATGTCCAGAAGGCCATCATGGTCCCTGTCCAGCAGACCCATCGCGATGGCGGAACGGCGGGCCAGCTCCTCGGGCGGGAGCGGGCCGGTCGAGATCGCATCAAAGACCAGGAAGGCCATTTCGTCGGTCGTCTGCTCGCCGTAGGTAACACGTCGGGGTGGATGGCTCGGATTGGCCGGGTTGGCGGCCGAGTTATCGTAGGTCCAGCGAACGTCCAGCTTCGTGCCGGCCGGAAGGTGGAGCGGACTCGCGTATCGGTAGTAATTCTGCCAGTTGAAATCCCAGTCGGTAATGGAGATCAGGGGAATCCTGGTCGAGTCGGGCAGGGTCGCCTCGGCCCGGATCGTGCGGCCGATCAAATGCATGTGCGGGAAGATCCCGTAAATGTCCGTGTCGGAGAGGAGCATCTTTGACGCTCGAACCTCATCGTCGGCCCGACCCGGGGGGATGTCGATCTGGCTATTGAAGAGGACGATGATCTTCAGGCCGGCGCGAGGCTTCCGGTCAGTGAGGTGGATACCGAGCGTCGACTGCTCGACCTCGGGCTTGCCGCTGGGGTGGAGGTGAAGCTGGAGGACCAGGTCGGTGTTGCTCGGCCATCGGGCGGCGAGGTCGTCCGGCAGCAGGCTCGGCTCCATGCCGGGCGTCCAGATCGAGAGCTGACCGGAGAGGATCTGCCCCGGCGGGGCCAGTCCCGAAAGAAAACTCTTGCCGTCGCCCGAGGCGAGTTTGGCCGCGGCCATCTTGTGGGGCATCGAGGTGAACACGGCGTGGTGGACCACCCTCCGATTACCGGGCCGGTACTCGATCGAAGTGATGTACTTACCCTCCGGAACCTGGATCGGGAGCACAAAACAGCGATACTCATCGGGTCCAGAGGCGGCCAGGGTATAGGGCTCCGGCATCCTGACGATCATGTCCGGCTCGCCCAGCCGCCAGCCCGTAGCGAACCTGGGAGTCTGGGGCAAGTCGGCGGGATCTCCCTCGACAGCCCCCGTCTCGGACCATCGACGAATCAGAGCGATTTCGCCATCCGAGAGCCGCCGCTCGTCGGCAAACGGTACCGCGCCATGCTCCGCCTTCCAGGGAGGCATCTCTCGGCTGGAAGTCAGCTCGGCGATCTGGCCGGAGCGTCTGGCGGCGTCTCGATAGGTCAGCAGCGAAAAGGGAGCGACCTCTCCGGGCCGGTGGCAAGTGGCGCAGTTCCGGAACAGGATGGGGGCAATCTCCCGGTTGAAGGTGACCTCACGGGGTCCCTCGGCCTGCACGCTCGCGGAATGCCAGGCCACGGCGAGCACGGGGAGCATGGCGGCGAGTTTTCGAAGCCCCATTTCAGATCGACCTTTCTCGAACAGAACGGCCCGGGAAATCCGGTTCGACACACCCCCCGACCTCAACGGGCAAGGTCCACGCATGGAGTCTAATGATTCTTCGACCGATTATCGCATCAGGAGAAAGGCGCGAGAAGTGATTGGTGACATGACCAGTTACCGCCCCCTCAACCAACCGAAGAAGCCGGCTAGTCGGCCCAGTGCACGGGTTGCTCTTGGTCACCTCCCCGACTCGCATCAGGGCCCGTTCGCCGACCTCATCGGCCGCCTCAAGGCGATTGCCGGGTCGAGAGTACGCGGTTCGATCACTCGCTGTTAATGGGAGGCTCGAATCGGCTCGACGGCGACCGGCACCAGCCCGACGAGATGCCGATCCTGCGCCGGCTTGGGTGGAGGCGGCATGCTCTTCGAGGCGGGTTCTCGAGTATTCCGGCCGGCGGCCGGAGGGATGACACGCTCGCGGCCGGTGGCTTTCGCTGATGAGCCATAACCCCGGTTTGGCGAGGCAGATGGCCCCCTGGCCCCACGGGAGCCGATCGAATCTGCTACCCTGGGCAAAGCCAGCCGACTGATCCAGTTGTGCGGATCATGCACACCAGGAGGGGGTCTGGCCGGACGATTCTCTCGCTCCGATCTGGTTCCGAGCCGAGTTTTCATTGTGTCGGAATCGCCCGTGAGCAAGTGGCCTGTGCGAAACGCTCGAAGGAAGCTGGCCGCCTGATGCGCGAGCACAAGACGAGGTCGTAAGGTGCTTCGCGACGCCGGGAACCCCGCTCTTTGCAAATTTGAAGGCGGGCCAATCGATCGATTGGTTTCGCAGATCCACCCAGGGCAAGACCCATCGAATCACACCTCTATCTGGATGATCGGGCCAAGGTGAGCCCTCACTCCCATCGGCGAGGGATCAGCGGAACGCCTTTCGACCGGGACCCTCGCGACCGTCGATCGGAATTCGGGCGGACCACGGCCCGGAGAGTCCGAGGACATCGGCAGGGTGGTTTTCCGTACGTCGGTGGGGAATCATCGGCCCCGTTTTCAGGCCCGTTCCAGGAGGCATCTCGATGATTCTTGAGAGACTGCTTCCTTTTTGCGATCGATGTGTTATTGTAAAGGCGATTGGACCTCACTCATGTCGGGTGAGGATACCGCGGCTATGGTGGCCCCACGGTGCGAATCGTCGCATCAGTGGGGTTTTTTTATTGACTCTTACAAAGCAGGGACCACTTATGTGATCGTTGTCTATGCAATGCTGCATGGATAAAAACAGGCGGCCGTTCGGACCTGCGATGAAGGAGTCGGGGTTCTCACCTCACTCGCCTCGACGATTGCGGCGACTTCCTCCTTCGGGTCATCGGGAACGGGCAAGATCCCGCGTTCAAGCTTCGAAGGTCGGTTCGAGCTTCGAGATGGACGACGGATATTCCTTGATCGGTCGCGGCGTAGTGACCGAGAAGGATGGCCGACCAACAGTCGGGAGGCTCCATTGCCACTGATCTTCACACAGCGAGCGGATGACTGGTTGCGTCGAGGCATGGCTGGAGCGTTCGCCTCCGTCGTGCTCGGCATCACGGGTATTTATTATTACGCCCCACCCGAGTACACGCGTGTTGGTTACGCGCCGAAGCAACCGGTTGCGTACTCGCATGAGCTGCATGCTGGGCGGCTGGGACTGTCTTGTCTTTACTGCCACACCGGGGTCGAGGAATCGTCGGTGGCCAAGATACCGCCGACCCAGACCTGCATAAATTGCCACCAGGCGATCAAGGCGGATAGCCCGCAACTGGAAGCGATCCGAGTGAGCTGGGCGGATGGCAGCCCGATCCGGTGGGAGCGGGTCCACCAGACCCCCGACTACGTGTATTTCAATCATGCGGTCCATGTGCGTCGCGGGGTGGGCTGCGTGAGTTGCCACGGCAAGGTCAACGAGATGCCGGTGGTCGTCCACGAGAAACCGCTCAGCATGGGATGGTGCCTGGAATGCCATCGGCATCCCGAGGAGCATCTCCGCCCGCCCGACCAGGCGACGAATTTCGAGTGGCAGCCGCCCCAGGGCCAGAACCAGCGGGATTTTGGCCTGACGTTGAAGGACCAGTTCGGCATTCGAGCCCCGGAGACCTGCACAGGATGTCACCGATAAGCGAAAGACCGACCGGCATTTCCCTGCTTGAGGAGCCGACGGGACGGGCCTATTGGCGTAGTCTCGACGAGCTGGCCGGCACGCCGGAGTTTCGCGACTGGGTGGAGCGTCGGTTTCCCGCGTCGATGCGGGAGTTGCTGGAGGGGGGCGGGGTCGACCGTCGCCGGTTCCTGCAACTGATGGCGGCCTCGATCGGTCTGGCGGGGATGAGCGGATGTCGGCGGCCAGAGCTGCCGGCGATGCCCTACACCCGGCCACCCGAGGAGATCGTGCCGGGGCTCCCGACGTATTATGCGACCGCGATGCCCAGGCGGGGCGGGACCTCGCCGGTGCTGGTCGAGAGCCACGAGGGACGTCCTACCAAGATCGAGGGCAACCCCAAGCATCCGGATAGCCGGGGCGCGACTGATGCGATCGCGCAGGCATCGGTTCTGGATCTCTACGATCCGGATCGCCTCGGTCCAGTGATGAAGGAAGGCCGGGCCTCAACCTGGCTGGAATTCGAGGCATTCGCCAGCCGGCATTTCGCCGAACTACGGACAAACAAGGGGCGAGGCGTTCGGGTGCTGGCCGAGTCGGGGGAATCCCCGTCGATCGAATTGCTCCGGGCTCAGATGCGGAGCAACATGCCGGAAGCTCGCTGGCACGTCCACGATGCGATCGATGACGTAACCGCACGCGACGGACTGACAATGGCCTTCGGCTCGCCGATGCAGGCACGGCCCCGATTCGATCGGGCCGAAGTCATCGTTTCGCTCGACCAGGACTTCCTGGGAGTCGAGGAAGACGGCGGGCGCCATCTGATCGGGTTCGCCGATTCGCGTCGACGGGTTGCGCCGGCCGGTTCGATGAGCCGGTTATACGCGATCGAGGCGCGTTTCTCGCTGACCGGCGCGATGGCCGACCACCGGCTCCGTATGCCGGCAAGCCGGATTCGAGACTACACGATCGCCCTGGCCCGTGCGGTCCTGGCCGGTACGGCCGAGGCCGGACCCCTCAGCCGGGCGCTCGAGGCCGCCGCGCGGAACGTCCGGGAATCGGCCGTTCCCCGGCCCTGGATTGAAGAGGTGGTTGCCGACCTCAAGGCGCACGCCGGCCGCGGCCTGATCGTCGCGGGTCGTCGTCAACCTCCGTTCGTCCATGCCCTGGCCCTCGCGATGAACGTATCGCTGGGGAATCTGGGCGAAACGATCGAACTCCGGTCTGTGCCGAAGCCGGAGGCCGATAGCGGAGGTGGTCTGGCGGAACTGGCCGCGGCGATCCGCAAGGGCGAGGTCAAGACCCTGCTCATTCTCGGCGGTAATCCCGCGTATGATGCACCGGCCGATCTGGATTTCGCCGCCCTGCTGAAGCAGGTGGGCACGACAATCCGGCTGGGCCTGCATGCCGATGAGACCTCGACGTCCTCTACCTGGCACATCCCGGCGGCCCATTACCTCGAGTCGTGCGGCGACGCGAGGACATCGGACGGGACGGTCGTGCCCATCCAGCCACTGATCGAACCGCTCGCGGGCGGACGGTCGGCTCTGGAGCTGATCGCCCGGCTCTCCGGTTATGAGACGACGGTTCAACTGGACATCGTCCGCCGGGCGTATCGGAAAGTCAGTGGAGTGGCCGAGGCGAATGCCGAGGCCGGCTGGCGCCGATTTCTCCACGATGGTCTGCTCGCCGGCTCGGCGCGGCCGACAGTGCGGCCGGCCGTGAAATGGGAGTCGATCGCCTCGGCGGTGCAGGCCGCGGGTCCGGCTCCAGCACCGCCGTCGGCCGATCGGCTCGAGCTGCTGCTCGATCCTGATGCCCGCCTCGACGACGGTCGGTACGCCAACAACGGCTGGCTCCAGGAGGTGCCCGAGCCGGTCACCAAGTTGACCTGGGGCAATGCGGCGAGCCTGAGCCCGGCGACTGCCCGGGAACTGGGGGTCGCCAATGGAGACGTCGTCCGGCTCGAACAGGGGAGCCGATCGATCGAGATTCCCGTGGTGATCATCCCCGGCCAGGCGGATTTCACGGTGGCTGTTGCCCTCGGCAACGGACGGACGACAGTCGGTCGCGTGGGGCACGGAGTTGGATCAAACGCCTACGCCCTGCGGACCACCGCCGCTCTCGACCTCGTTCTCGGGCTGAAGCTGACACCGACCGGCCAGAATCAGCCGCTGGCCTGCACCCAGGACCATTTCACGATGCACGGCCGCGACCTCGTGCGCGAGTCGACGCCGGGCGCATCGCACGAGTCGCACGGAGAAGCGGGGCACGGGCCGGAAGCCGGGCACGGGCCGGAAGCCGAGCTGGAAGTGATCTCGCTCTCGGACCGGCCAGTCTTCAACGGGCAGCACCAGTGGGGGATGGTCGTCGACCTCAATACGTGCGTTGGCTGCAACGCCTGCGTGGTCGCCTGCCAGTCGGAGAACAACATCCCGATCGTCGGCCGGGAACAGATTATCCGGGGGCGTGAGATGCACTGGATCCGTCTGGATCGATACTTCTCGGGCGATCCGGAAGATCCAGGGATGGTCCATCAACCGGTGGCGTGCGTTCAGTGCGAGAACGCGCCGTGCGAATTGGTCTGCCCGGTGAACGCCACGGTCCACAGCGAGGAGGGACTGAACATCCAGGCTTACGGCCGCTGCATCGGCACGCGGTACTGCGCCAATAACTGCCCGTACAAGACGAGGCGGTTCAACTACTACGACTACAACGAACGTCCACTCGACAAGCTCGCGCTTGGGCCGCTGACCGAGCGTGGAATGGCGGAGTCGCTGAAGCTTCAGAAGAACCCCGACGTGACGGTTCGAATTCGGGGCGTGATGGAGAAGTGTACTTACTGCGTGCAGCGGATCGAGCGGGCGAAGATCGGGGCGAGGGTCGCGGCGGGGGGCACAAGGAACACCGAGGTGCCCGATGGGACGATCGTTCCGGCGTGTGCCCAGGCCTGCCCGGCGAAGGCGATCGTCTTCGGCGATCTGTCCGACCCGAAAAGCCAGGTTGCACAGGCGGCGAAGGACCCGCGCAACTACTCGCTGCTGGGCGAGTTGAACACCCGCCCGCGAACGACCTATCTCGCCCGATTGCGTAACCTGAATCCGAAAATGAACAACGATCGAGAGGGGGCGCGAGCATGAGCCGCGACGGGGAGGAAATGACGGAGCCGCCCCTGATCGGCGGCAATCATAGCTTCCACTCGCTGACCGACCTGATCTGCGGGCTGGTCGAGCGGCGGGCACCCGCCTGGTGGTGGATCGCATTGATGGTCTGCTCGTCGGCCGCCCTGACGGGCGGCCTGATGACGGTCTATGTGATCTCGACCGGCATCGGCGTCTGGGGAATGAACCAGACGGTCGGCTGGGCGTTCGATATTACCAACTTCGTCTTCTGGGTGGGTATCGGCCACGCCGGTACGTTGATCTCGGCGATTCTGTTCCTGTTCCGGCAGAAGTGGCGGTCGGCCCTGAACCGGTTCGCCGAGGCCATGACCCTCTTCGCCGTCGCCTGCGCCGGCCTGTTCGTGACCATCCACCTCGGGCGGACCTGGATGTTCTGGTATCTGGCGCCGGCCCCGAATGTGAACATGATCTTCCCCAACTTCCGTAGCCCACTCTCCTGGGATTTCGCGGCGGTGGCGACGTATGCGACCGTGTCGACGCTGTTCTGGTACTACGGCCTGATCCCCGACTTCGCGACGCTCCGAGACCGGGCGACGCGCTGGCTCCCGCAGCACATCTACGGACTGCTGGCGTTGGGATGGCGAGGCTCGGGACGGCACTGGCACAACTATGAGACCGGCTACCTGATGCTCGCCGGGCTGGCAACTCCGCTGGTGGTGAGCGTTCATACGATCGTCAGCTTCGACTTCGCCACGTCGGTGATCCCCGGCTGGCACACGACGATCTTCCCACCCTACTTCGTGGCGGGGGCGATCTTCTCGGGCCTGGCGATGGTGCTGACGCTGATCATCCCCCTCCGCGTCGCCTGCGGGCTGAAGGACGTGGTGACGTCCCGACACCTGGAGATCCTCTGCAAGCTGATCCTCACAACCGGGCTGTTGATGGGATACGGCTACACGATCGAGGCCGCCGGCGCCTGGTACAGCGGCAACATGTTCGAGAGCTACCTGGCCTACAACCGGGCGACCGGCCCGTACGCCTGGTGCTACTGGACGATGATCGCCTGCAACGTGCTGGCTCCCCAGCTCTTCTGGTTCCGCTGGTTCCGGACGACGCCGGTCGCGATGTTCCTGATCAGCCTGCTGGTGAACGTGGGGATGTGGTTCGAGCGGTTCGTGATCGTGGTAACGAGCCTGCACCGCGATTACCTACCGTCGAGCTGGAAGATGTTCTACCCGACATGGGTGGATATCGCGTTGCTGATCGGCGCCTTCGGCCTGTTCTCGACGGCGTTCCTGCTGTTCCTCCGGTTCGTGCCAATGGTGGCAGTGAGCGAGGTCAAGGCGTTCCTGCCGCAGGCCGATCCGCACGCGGGCGGTCATGGGACGTCGGGAGACCCGGCGCCCCTGGACCGTGGTCCGATGGAGATTGTCGGGGACGATTTGTTGGAGGACGAAGATGAGGACACGGCCGTTCATGGGGTGCTGGCGCGATACGCGACGCCCGGAGAGCTTCTGACGGCGGCCGGTCAGGTGCGCGCGGCTGGCTATCGGAAGTTCGATACGTTCTCACCGTTCCCAATCCACGGGATGGACCACGCGATGGGCCTGAGCCGGTCGCGGGTTCGCTTCTTCACGTTCGTCGGGGGCCTGACGGGCGTGACGTTCGCGCAGACGCTCCAGTGGTTTCTGAGCACCTCGATCTATCCGCTGGTGACCGGAGGCAAGCCCCTGAACAGCGCTGAGGCGTTCGTACCGATCTCGTTCGAGACGATGGTGCTCTACGCGACCTTCGGCACGATCCTCGGGATGCTGTTGCTCAACCGACTCCCGCGGCTCTACCACCCGCTCTTCCGCGGGCGGGACTTCGGCCGCGCAACCGATGACGGATTTTTCCTGGCGATCAACGCCGATGATCCGGCCTT
>DAIDJI010000124.1:0-6200 GCA_027451455.1 Planctomycetales bacterium
ATCGGCCGAGGTCCAGCTCGAACGATTCCAGCTACTTCATTTTTCGACGAGGTTATCGGCCTTTCGCACCGGAGCCCTGCTCCTGGACCGCCCGCCTCCCATCGCCTTCTTCGGCCGTTCCGTCGAGAACTTCCCGATCATGTCCGGAGCCACCAGGTCCACGACTCGGTATCCTCTCCCCTCCGCGATCCTCTGGTAGACCAGGCGGAAACGCGGGGAGACCCGCAGCGCGAAGAGCTGAGGATCCGCGTCCTTGATCGAACGGACATTAGCCGGGTCCGCAGCGAGCGACGCGAACCGCTCGGGGGATTGAAGAAGCTCGGTGATCGTCAGGCGCTCCCCCGGCGCAAGGGCGTCCAGGGCGATGACTACCCGGCGATCAACCTCCAATCCCTTCTTCGAGGACATGACTTCTTCTCGCCTCCGAGTCGCCTCCGGGGGGTGGCTCGCTACAATCCCGAAACGCTTCCATTGGACATCGACCGTGCGGGGGAAGGTATCCAGGATCCTCGATCTTATCGCTAGAAGCGGAGTCGAGGAGCCGGCCTTGATCGAAGCCTTCCCCCTGCCCTAAACCCCATCGACGGCCTCCACATCCAGCCAGTTCGGCCCGGCGGCGATATCCACCGCCAGCGGGACCGAGAGGGCCAGCGCCGAGGTCATCTCTCGGCGGACCAGCTCGGCCAGTTCGGGGATCTGATCGTCGGGCGTTTCGAAGACGAGTTCGTCGTGGATCTGGAGCAGCATCCGCGCCGGCGATTTGCGCTCGATCAACTCGCCGTCGATCCGGATCATTGCGCGCTTGATGAGGTCAGCGGCCGAGCCCTGAATGATCGTGTTGACGGCCGTCCGCTCGGCCAGGTTCCGCGACCGGCCGGTCGTCGCCTTGATCCCGACGATCGGCCGCCGACGTCCCAGGATCGTCTCAACCTTCCCCCTCGCCTGTGCCTCCTCCAGCGACCGCGTGATGAAGCGGTCCACACCGGCGTATTCCTGGAAATAGGCGTCGATGAACTTCGCGGCCTCGGCCTGGGTGATCCCCAGCCGGGCCGCCAGGCCGAACGGGCTCAGGCCGTAGATCACGCCGAAATTCACCGTCTTCGCCACCCGCCGCTGCGTCTCGTCGACGGCCGATTCCTCGACGCCGAAGATCCTGGCCGCGACGGCTCGGTGGATGTCGCGATCCTCGGCGAACGCCTTCACGAGCGCGGGGTCTTCCGAGTAGTGCGCCAGGATCCGGAGCTCGATTTGTGAGTAGTCGGCTGTCAGGAGCGACCAGCCGGGCCGTCCCGGGACGAAAGCCTGGCGGATCTGTCGGCCCTCCTCCGTGCGGACCGGGATGTTCTGAAGGTTCGGGTCGGACGAACTGAGCCGGCCGGTCGCCGTCACGCTTTGATTGAACGAGGCGTGAATCCGGCCGTCGTCGGGATGCACCCGCGCCGGCAGGTCGTCCAGATAGGTGCTCTTGAGCTTGCCAAGCTGTCGATGCCGGAGCAATTGCGCCGGGAGCGGGTGCTTGCTCGCCAGCTCCTCCAGGACGTCCTGTGCCGTGCTCTGCTCGCCGCCGGGCGTCTTCGAGACCGTCGGCAGTTTCAACTCGTCGAAGAGGATCTGCCGGAGTTGCGGCGGCGAATTGATGTTGAACGTCCGGCCGGCCAGGCGGTAGATCTCGGACTCGATCGTCGCCATCTGCCCGGCGAAATCCTCGGAGAGCTCGTTCAATCGGGCGACGTCGACAGCGACGCCCACCCGCTCCATCCGGGCCAGGACTGAGATCATCGGCCGTTCGAGGTCGGCGTAGAGGTTCCAGAGCCCCTCCGACCGGACCTTCGGCGCCAGGATCGATTCGATCCGCCAGGTGGCGTCGGCGTCCTCGCCGGCGTACTCGGCGACCTTCGCGACGTCCACCTCGTCCATCCGCTTCTGAGCCTTCCCCTTGCCGATCAGGTCGCTGATCGGGATCATCGCGTGGCCGAGCAGGCGCTGCGAAAGCTGGTCGAGGTTGTGGTTGCGCTCGCCGCTTTCGAGGAGGTAACTCAGGATCATCGTGTCGGTGATCGGCCCGGCCAGGTCGACCCCCGCGCGACCGAGCGCGAGCATGTCGTACTTGACGTTCTGGCCGACCTTCTCGACGTTCGGATCTTCCAGGATCGGCTTCAGCGCGGCGAGCGTGGACGCCTCGTCGAGGCGTTGCGAGCCCTCCGGACCTCGGAGCGCCAGGTAAAACGCCTCGCCCTGCTTCCAGGAGAACGACAATCCGACGAGGTCGGCCCGGAGCGGGTCGAGGTCGGTCGTCTCGGTGTCGATGCAGAATCGCTGCTGACCTCGCAACTCCTTCACGAACGCGGCGAGGGCCTCGGGCGTGTCGACCAGCCGGTAATCGGCGACCCACGGGGCGGCGGTCTCAGCGGGCTCGGACGATTTTGTCGGCGGGCCCAGCTCGTCCCGGAATCCGTGGAATCCGCACTCGTTGCAAAGCGCGATGAGCGCCTCGCGGTCAGGCATTTGGGTCTTCAGGACCTCCCACTCGACGGCGATCGGCAGGTCGGCCCGGAGCTTCACGAGCTCCCGGGCGCGGAGGGCGGTTTCCCTGTGCTCCCGCAGGGCCTGCTGCTTCTTCGGGCCCTTGACCTTCTCGGGATGGGCCAGCAGGGCGTCGAGCGTGCCGAACTCCTTCAGGAACGTTGAGGCAAACCCTGGTCCGATCCCCGGAACGCCCGGGACGTTGTCGACCGAGTCGCCCGTCAGGGAGAGGAAGTCGACGACCTGGTCGGGACGGATGCCCCAGTCCTTTTCGAGGGCCTCGGCGTCCATCTCCTTTTTTGTCCGGAGGTTGAGCAGGCGGACGTGGTCGCCGATGAGCTGGCGGGCGTCTTTATCGGTGGTGACGATGTAGACATCGAGGCCCTTCTCGTCACCGAGGCGGGCCATCGTCGCGATCACGTCGTCGGCCTCCATCCCCTCCTCCATCAGGACAGGGACGCGGAATCCTTCGAAGACCCGGCGGATGACCGGGATTTGGGCGGAGAGGTCGGCGGGCATCTCCGAGCGATTGGCCTTGTAGTCGGCGTAGATCTCCGACCGGAAGACCTTCCCCGCGCCATCGAAGGCGGCGGCAAGGTAATCGGCCTTGCGTCCCTTCACCAGGTTGAGCAGGTCACGGAAGATCCCGAAGACGGCCTGAGTCGGCTGGCCGGCGGGGCCGGTCATTTCGGGAATCGCGTGGAAGACCTGGAAGATAAGGGAATAGGCATCGAGGATGTAGAACGTCGGCCGGTGGTTGGTCGTTGCGGACTCGTTCTTTGCCGGCGACTCGGCCGGTTGTTCGGATTCCTCGGGGAACAAAAAGGCGCCTTGCGCATCCAAGCTCATAGAGGCTCCTCGCCAGGGATGGGGCGACTGATTGGACCCGCCGCCGCCGTTTGACCGCCGCTGAGACGGTCCTTACAATCGGATGGATGGTGTGGATTCCGCCGGTCGGGCGAGCCCAGGCGGTGGCCGTCTGAGCGAATTCCGGAAGGTCTCGCCGCGTCCCCCTTCGCGTGTGACATATTATCAGCAAACCGGCCGCTTGCATCGGCGGGTCGCATCCGCTCCGTCCGGAGGGAGTCAACATCCATGGCCGCGTCGTCGAACGAATCCCAGGGGCTAAAGATCGCGGTCGCGGTCTTTATCGCCCTCTCGGTTATCCTGTCCGTCACCTGCTATTTCCTCTATTCCAGCTACGCTCAGGCCGACGCCCAGCGGGCCAAGGCCGTTGAAGGGGAGTCTACCGCCCGGAAGGCCCAGGGGATGCTGCAGGCCCAGGTCGAGGACCTGCGCGGCCGGATCGGCGTTCGTGCTGAGGACGCCGACGCGGCGAAAGCCGAGATCGACGCCCATTATAAGAAGATTTACGGCCAGCTCGACGAGCTGGACAACAAGGTGGCCGCCTCGCTCCAGAAGTTCCAGCAGTCCGGTGCCCAGCCGGCGGAGCTGGAAGACCTGCGTGCGAAGGTCCAGCAGGCCATTCAGTCGTTCCGCCAGGAGAACAAGAGGACGTACATCTCCTCGCTCGACCGTCTGACCGAGCTGATGGAGAACCTTTCGCTGCTGGCGACCGTGATGGGTGGTGACTACCTCGACCTTCGTCACGCCCTCGAATCGGCCACCACCGTCAACAACAAGCAACTCGCCGTGCAGACCAGCCAGGCCGAGACCGCCCGCAACGACGTGATGGAAGAGCAGAAGAAGCACGTCGATGAGCGGGGGAGCCTGCTTGCCAAGGTGGAGACCCTCACCAAGGATAACGATCTCAAGACGACCGAGATCGCCAACCTCAACGAGCAGGTCCGCCGCCTGAAGGAAGATCACGACAAGGAGCGCGGCCTGCTGACCACCCAGATCCGCGACTGGCGCGACAAGGCCGAGCGGAGCGACGTCATTCTCGACCATCCCGACGGCTACGTGACCTACGTCGATTATGAGGCGCGTGAGGTACAGGTCAACATCAACCGGAAGATGGGCGCCCGACCGCAAATGGTGCTGGCCATCTTCGATGCCCGATCTCCGGGCGTCCCGACCGAGAAGCCCAAGGGTACGATCCAGTTGACCAAGGTCGGTGACCGCTACAGCGTGGCCCGGATCGTCAAGATGAACAACCCGATCGAACCGATCCGGACTGGAGACATCGTCTATTCGGCCGCCTGGTCGCCGAACAGTCCGACCCACTTCGCTCTCATGGGCAAGATCGACGTCAACCGAGACGGCCGTGACGACCGCGCCGAGCTGAAGCGCATGATCGAGGACGCCGGTGGCGTCGTCGATTATGACCTGCCTCCTGGCTGGATCGGCAAGGAGACCGGCAATCTCACTCCCCAGATCGACTGGTACGTCACCGATGATCGCATGCCGTTCCGCGACGTTTACAATCCCAGCTCCGAGCCCATGCTCAAGCTGGAATCCGAGCTCAAGGAGCGGATGGGTAAGGTGATGCAGGAAGCCCGGCTTGAGGGCATCCGGCCGATGCCGATCGGAAAGCTGCTCAACTATCTCGGCTACGACATCAACACGCCGATTTTCGGCAAGACCGAGGCTGTTAACGATGCCGCGATCAAGCGGCTCGTCAGCCCGAAGCGGCGAGAGAATGCTGCCGCCCCGGCCGCTGACGCCAATGCCACCCCTCCGGCCGACAATGCCGGTGCCTCCGAGACCCCGAAGAAAGACGATCAGGCCGGCGACCAGTAATCGGCCCCGTTTCCGCCACTTCTCGACGATCTCAAGGCCCCCGCGCCCTGCACCTTGACCGGTGCCGGAACGCGGGGGCCGGCTCGTTGATGGGCCGTGCCAATGAGCGCGTCGGATAACCCTGGATTCCCGGGCCCCTCTTTCGCTCCGCCCTTCCCCGCGATAATGTCGATTTCGCCGACTTATCCCCGCCGCATTCCCGGGTCGTGCTTCTCGAGGACCAGCACCCGCCGCCGACACGTTTCGAGCCCGCAACCTGTCCTGGAGGGATCGATCATCATGCTTCGCCGCTGTCCCCTTCTCGCTCTGCTCGCAGTCCTCGTGATTCCCGCCGTCTCGCGGGCCGAAGGGGTTACGTTTCGGACCGGCGATCACATCGCGATCCTCGGCAACACCCTTGCCGACCGGATGCAGCACGACGGATGGCTGGAAGCCTCGCTCCAGGCTCGGTTCCCCGACCATAAGCTCGTGATCCGCAACCTCGGCTTCTCGGGTGACGAGCTGACCCGCCGCCTGCGCTCAGAGAACTTCGGCAGCCCCGACGACTGGCTCACCCGGGTGGGCGCCGACGTGGTCTTTGCCTTCTTCGGCTACAACGAGTCGTGGGCCGGCGCCGAGGGCCTGCCGGCCTTCAAGAAGGACCTCGACGCCTTTCTGGAGCACACCCTTGCCGCGAAGTATAACGGCAAATCCGCGCCCCGTGTGGTCCTGTTCTCGCCGATCGCGATGGAGCCGCCCCGAGGCCGTGACCTGCCCGACGCTGCCCCCGTCAATGCTCGGTTGAAGCTTTACACCGCGGCGATGGCCGAGGCCGCCGCCGCCCGCGCGCGACCCGAAGGAGGCGAGCGCGACGAAGATGGCGTTGTTGACCGCGTGCGCGGCGATCGACGGGCGGATGCCCCCGAAGCGCTCGACCACCCAGCCGAGGAACAGACCGAGCGCGAACGCGAGGGGGCTCTGCACCGGATCCATGT
>DAIDJI010000124.1:6210-10482 GCA_027451455.1 Planctomycetales bacterium
TCCGAGAAGCCGCTCACCATCAACGGCATCCATCTGACCACCGAGGGGAACCGCCAGCTTGCGAAGGTGATCCTCGACCGGATCGCGCCGGGGGGCCTCTCGGGCGATCTGGAGAAGATCCGCGCGGCCGTTGTCGACAAGAATTTCTACTGGTTCAACCGATACCGGACGGTCGATGGCTACTCGATCTACGGCGGCCGGGCCGACCTGAGCTTCGTCGACGGCCAGACCAACCGCGTGGTCGCACAGCGGGAGATGGAGGTCCTCGACGTGATGACCGCCAACCGCGACCGCCGGATCTGGGCCGTCGCGGAGGGGAAGGATTGGGCGGTTGATGATTCGAACACGCCGCCGTTCATTCCGGTGAAGACGAACAAGCCCGGTACCGGCCCGCACGGCGAGCACATTTTTCTCAGCGGTGAGGAGGCCATCAAAACGATGACGCTGGGCAAGGGCCTGGCTGTCAACCTGTTCGCCTCCGAGAAGGAGTTCCCCGAACTTGCCAAGCCGGTGCAGATGTCGTTCGACGCCCGGGGCCGGCTCTGGGTCGCCTGCTGGCCGACCTATCCCCACTGGAAGCCCAAGGAGGAGATGGACGACAAGCTCCTGATCCTGGAAGACACCGACGGCGACGGCAAGGCCGACAAGCGCATCATCTTCGCCCGCGGCCTCCACTGCCCGACCGGCTTCGAGTTTGCCAACGGCGGCGTCCTGATCGCGCAGGCGCCCGATATCGTCTTCCTCAAGGACACCGACGGCGACGATCACGCCGATCTCCGCGAGCGCGTGATCTCGGGCATGGACTCGGCCGACACCCACCACACCTCCAACAGCTTCCAGTTCGATCCCGGCGGCGCCGTCTACTTCCAGGAAGGGACGTTCCACCAGACGCAGGTCGAGACGCCATACGGCCCGCCGGTCCGATGCTCGAACGCCGGCGTCTATCGCTATGAGCCGCGATCGCAGAAGTTCGACGTCTACGTCTCCTTCGGCTTCGCGAATCCCCACGGCCACGCCTTCGACCGATGGGGGCGAGACATCGTCATCGACGGGACGGGGTCGAACCCCTACCACGGCGCTCTATTCTCGGGGCACATCGCGTACCCGAACAAGCACCCGCATCCGCCGCAGGTCTACAACCAGCGAACCCGGCCGACGCCCGGTCTGGAATTCCTCAGCAGCCGCCATTTCCCCGAGGAGTTCCAGGGCAACCTGCTCGTCCCCAACGTGATCGGATTCCAGGGCATCCTCCGCTACAAAATCGAGGACAGGGGTGCCAGCCTCGCCGGGACCGAGCTGGAACCGATGCTCACCTCGACCGACCCGAACTTCCGGCCGTCGGACATCGAGACGGGTCCCGACGGCGCCATCTACTTCCTCGACTGGCAGAACCCGATCATCGGTCACATGCAGCATAACCTCCGCGACCCAAGCCGAGACCGGATTCACGGCCGGGTCTATCGGATCACCTACAAGGGCCGTCCGCTGTCGACGCCTCCTCGGATCGCCGGCGCTCCGATCGAGGAACTGCTCCGGCTTCTGAAGCATCCCGAGGAACGCGTTCGATACCGGGTCCGGACCGAGCTGGCTTCCCGCGAGCCCTCGCGCGTGCTCCCCGCGCTGGCCACCTGGGTCAAGCAGCTCGACGCGAGCGATCCCGACCACGAGCACCGGCTGACCGAGGCCCTCTGGGCGTATCAGCATCAGGACCAGGTCGACGTCGCCCTGCTCGACCGGGTTCTGGCGGCGAAGGATCCGCACGCCCGTGCCGCGGCGACCCGTGTTCTCTCCTACTGGCACGACCGCGTTCCGGACGCCCTCGGACGGCTGAAGCGGCTCGCCGCGGATGACTCGCCGATCGTTCGCCTGGAGGCCATCCGCGCCGCCAGTTTCTTGCCGGTTGCCGAGGCCATCGAGGTCCCGCTGATCTCGGCCGATTACCCGACCGACGAGTATCTCGACTACGTCCGTACCGAGACCCTCAAGACGCTCGAACCCTACTGGCAGAAAGCCAATGCCGCGGGCCGATCGCTTGCGATATCGAGCAAGGCCGGCGCCCGGTACCTCCTTGGACGTATCGGCCTGGATGAGCTAATGCGGATGAAGCGTACTCCGGCGATCGACCGCGAGCTGCTCCTTCGCAAGGGCGTCCGCGAGGAGGTTCGGCGCGAGGCGCTGGCCGACCTTTCACGCCGCGAGGGGAAGCCTGAGCTCGCCATTCTGCTCGCCGCGATCCGGGATCTCGACGCGGAGGACCAAGGCGAAATCGACGCTGCTGCCTTCGACCTTGGCCGGCTCCTGACCGGCCGGGATGCCGCCGAGCTGACCTCCGCCCGTCGCGACCTCGAATCGCTGGCGACCTCGGGTCGCAAGCCGGTCATTCGGCAGCTTGGCTTCCTGGCGATCATCGCCGCCGATCGGGGCGTCGACGGAGCCTGGGCGCTCGCCTCGAAGACGCCCGCCTCGTTGATTGACCTGGTCGCCGCGATGCCCGCGATCCGCGATCCCAACCGACGAGCTGCCCTCTATCCGAAGGTCCGCCCTCTGCTCGACCGCCAGAACGGATCGGCCGGGTCGTCGGAGGAAATCGACGGGCGGTTTGTCCGGATCGAGCTACAAGGGCGAAGGACGCTCACCCTCGCCGAGGTCGAGGTTTTCAGCGACGGTCGGAATATCGCCCCGCTCGGCAAGGCCCGCCAGAAGAACACCTCCTACGGCGGCGTCGCCAGCCGCGCCATCGACGGCAACAAGAATGGCGACTACGGCGCGGGCGGCCAGACCCATACCGAGGAAGACACCCCCAGTCCCTGGTGGGAGCTCGACCTTGGCGCTGAGTACCCGATCGAGTCGATCGTGGTCTGGAACCGAACCGACGACAACCTCCACAGGCGGCTCGACCGGTACGCCGTCCGCGTGCTCGACGGCGATCGCAAGGAAATCTTCCACGCCAACAACATCCGCGCCCGGAAGACGCCGGTGAAGACCGAGGTCGGCACCGGCGGGCCCGAGGCGATTCTCCGTCGCTCGGCGATGGCCGCGCTGACATCGGTCCGCGGCAAGGAGGCCGAGACGTTCCGGGCGCTGGCGAAGTTCGCCCGGGCTCGGAGCGCCGACCGGGCCTCGGCGATCGGCGCGATGCTGAGGATCCCGGTCGCCGAGTGGCCGGCCGACGAGGCTGCGCCGACGCTCGACGCCCTGCTCTCCTGGATAGCCGCCGTCCCGGCCAGTGAGCGGACCACCTCGGCCGCGCTCGACGCCATGCAGCTCGCTGACTCGCTTGCCGGCCTCCTTCCCGCCGACCGCGCCGCCCGCGCCCGCCGGGAGCTCGGCGAGCTGGGTGTCCGCGTGATCCGGATGGGGACAATCACCGACCAGATGCTTTTCAGCGTCGACCGAATCGCCGCCCAGGCCGGCAAACCGGTGCAGATCGTCTTCGAAAACAGCGACATCATGCCGCATAACCTGGTCATTACCCGCCCTGGCGCCCTCGAAGAGGTCGGCCTGCTCGCCGAGTCGACCGGCACCCAACCCGGGGCGCTGGAGCGGAATTATGTCCCGCGCTCCGACAAGATCCTCGTCGCCAGCCGGCTGCTCGCCCCGCGCGAGGCTCAGAAGCTCGACTTCGAGGCCCCGAAGAAGCCAGGGGTTTATCCTTATGTTTGCACCTATCCTGGCCACTGGCGGCGGATGTACGGGGCGTTCTACGTGGTCGAGGACCTCGCCGCGTATCTGGCCGACCCGACCGGATACCTTGCCTCGCACCCGCTTCCCATCCTCGACGACCTGCTCAAGAACAACCGCCCGCGCAAGGAATGGACCTTCAACGACCTGGCGTCATCGGTCGCCGACCTCGGCGCCGGTCGTTCGTTCGCGAATGGCAAGCAGATCTTCGAGGTGGCAAGCTGCGTCGCCTGCCACAAACTCAATGGCGCCGGCACGGCGATCGGCCCGGACCTCGCCCAGCTCGACGCGAAGATGACGCCGACGGAGATCCTCCGCAACCTGCTCGAACCGTCGGCCAAGGTCGACGAGAAGTACCAGACGCACTCGTTCATCCTGAAGTCGGGCAAGACGGTCACGGGCCTGATCCTTGAGGAGACGCCCGAACGCATCCGGGTGATCGAGAACCCGCTGGCGAAGACTGCCCCGGTGATCATCGAACGCGACGAGATCGACGATCGCAAGCTGATCGGCTTGACTGGAGTCGTAAAGATCAGCCACATCGTACACGACAAACCTCCGCTGCTGCGCTTCGACGGATTCGCGCCCGCT
>DAIDJI010000125.1 GCA_027451455.1 Planctomycetales bacterium
CGAACGTCATCTCGCTGGACGTCCGCGACGGCCAGGCGTTCCTGGCGAACATCGCCCGGACCTGCGAGAGCCTTTATCCCCGCCCCAAGATCCTGGTGCTGAACTACCCGCATAACCCGACCGCGACCGTGGTCGAACCGGCCTTCTTCGAGGAGATTGTCGGGCTCGCGAAGAAATACCGGTTCTTCGTCATTCATGACTTCGCCTACGGCGACATCGGGTTCGACGGCTACCAGCCGCCAAGCTTCCTTTCGGTGAAGGGGGCCAAGGGGGTCGGCTGCGAGTTCACCACGATGTCGAAGGGATATAACATGGCGGGCTGGCGGGTCGGCTTTGCCGCCGGAAACCGCGAGATGCTCGCCGCTCTCAAGGCGATCAAGGGCTATTACGACTACGGGATCTTCCAGGCGGTGCAGATTGCAGCGATCGTGGCCCTTCGCCACGGCGAGGAGGTCCGGTTGGCCCAGGTCGCCGAGTACGAGTCACGACGCGACGCGATGGTCCGCGGCCTGCGACGGATTGGATGGCAGGTCGATCCGCCCCGCGCTGGCATGTTCGTCTGGGCAGCGATGCCCGAGCCCTGGCGGTCACGAATGGGTTCAATCGACTTCGCCATGAAATTGCTGGAGGAAGCGCACGTGGCCGTCAGCCCCGGGCGCGGCTTCGGTGAAACGGGCGAGGGACACCTTCGGCTCGCCCTGGTTGAAAACGCCCAGCGACTCCAGCAAGCGGTCCGTCAGATCGGTCGGAGTCTCCGCCCGGCTGGCGCCGTCTCCTCCTGAGCCGCTTGACGGAGACGAGCGCCATGGTCCCCTGTGCCTCTTGCGAGAAGCCGCTCATCTGCGAGGAGTGCGGGGCGGAATTCATCCCGCCCACCGACGAGCACTACCGGGCCCTTTCCGAACCCGGTCGTACACTCGAATGTCCCGAATGCGGCGAGGTGCTCGTCTGTCACTGGTGCAAGACGCCCTACGCCGCCGAGGATGAGGAGCGAGCCGGGGGCGGATGACAGTCTTTCGCCCGCATCATTCCCCCGGCCGAGGAGGGCCCCCGTGCGAGGGGGCATGATGACTGCGCCCCGGGCCGGGACGCTGATGCTCGTCGGGATGGCTCGGCGAGGCCGCATTGGCGACCGGGCGGTTGCCGGGCCCCGGGCCGGCACTATCGAGCTTGCCGAAGATCATCCGGCCAGCGCTGGTCTGGAGGACGCTGGTCACTGTCAGTCGAACCATCTCACCGAGATGATACGCGCCCTGCTCGGCGACGACCATCGTCCCATCATCAAGGTAACCGACGCCCTGGCCGGGCTCCTCGCCTCGCTTCAGGAGCTTCACGCTGAGCGGTTCGCCGGGCAGGACGATCGGCTTCATCGCGTTGGCCAGATCGTTGAGATTGATGACCTCAACCCCCTGGAGCTTCGCGATCTTGTTGAGGTTGTAATCGTTGGTGACCACCTTGCCGCCGAGATGCTTCGCCAGGATCACCAACCGCTGGTCCACCTCGCGGACGCCAGCCAGTTCGGGAATCTCACCGTCGTGGATCCGAACCTCAATCCCCTGCGACTTCTGGAGCCGGTTGAGAATATCAAGCCCGCGCCTCCCCCGGTTGCGCCGGAGCTTGTCCGAGCTGTCGGCGATGCTCTGCAATTCCTGAAGCACAAAGCGAGGGACGACCAGCGGCTGGTCGATGACCCGGGTTTCGGCGACATCGGCCACCCGGCCGTCAATCACGACCGAGGTATCCAGCACCAGCGGTCGTGAGCCCTTCACCTCTTTGGAAAACTCCATGTAGGGGATGATAAAGCGAAAGTCGTCCTTGGTCTGAAGCAACGTGGAAATGCAGATGTAACAGATGAAGATCATCAGGAAGCCGGAAATGATCACATGGACCCGAGAGTCGAGCATGTTTTCGAGGGTCGGGCGGAGGGCCTCGTTGATGAGATTGGTCAGGAAAAGCCCCACGATAACCCCGAAGTAGAGCGCCGAGATGACAGCGATCCGCTTGCGCGGGGTGAAAACGTCCACGATCAGAAGAACGACCGCCAGCAGCATCACGGCGATGAACAGCACGGCCGGATTGGCGAGCTCATGGGTACTGACAATCCGGACGGCCCGGACGCCGAACCCCGCAACCACAATCAGAAAGACAGCTCGGATGAGCGTGAGGAGCATGGCGGAAGACCCTTACCGGCCAGAGATGGTGCGACGGTCTGGTCGGGGAGGAAGGGGGTCGTCGCCCGTCCGCGACGACCGGAAATGGACGATCAGATGGACGCGGGCGACTCACTCTCGAGGCGGAGTTCCTCAATCAGCCGGTCATAAAACGAATCCAGGCTCTCAACGATGACCTTGGCCTCGCCCAGGATCGGCATGAAATTGGTATCCCCGTCCCAGCGAGGGACGATGTGCCAGTGGAGATGACCGGGGAGTCCGGCACCAGCCGACTTCCCCTGATTCAGCCCAACATTATAACCCTGCGGGCGGAGCATCCGGTCGAGGAGCATCGTCATCCGCCGGACAATCCGGACGGGCTCGATTAACTCCTCACCATCCAGTTCCGCCAGAGTCCCGCGGTGAGCCCGGGGTGCCACCAGCAGGTGACCGTTATTATATGGATACCGATTGAGCATGACGACAGAGAACCGGTCGCGGAAAACCAGGTAATGAGTCCGGTCCTCACTCGCCTCGAGCGCCCGGCACAGGAAGCACCCCCCCTCGGGAGCGGGTGAGGCTGTACTTTGATGGATGTATTGGGCCCTCCAGGGAGCCCAGATGCGATCCAGCACGTTCTCCATTCCCCCTTCCGCGAGCCGGAGGTCCACCGGGGCCGAAGGGCCCTGGCCCCATTCGGCCTCTCATGGATTCCCATTTTGGCGGAAGCTGCCGCGACTCGCAATGCCATCACTGGCGATCCGCCCAGGTCCTCGGTGGGCTCTCTTCCCTGCCCCGACCCGGCGGCTCAAAGCAGGCGACGATCCCAGACCGGATAGTAGCGGACCCAGGCTCGCCCGATGACCCGGTCCTTCGGGACCAGAACGAGCGATCCCGTTGTCGGAGGAACGCCACCTTCCTCCTCCGGCTCGACCAGAATCTGACCGGACGGTACGTGGAACCGGCAGCCACGCGGCCAGGAGGTCTCGCGACGTGGGACGATCCGGCGCGGCCTTCGGCCATCGACTCGCCAGTCATGGCCGTCCCATTCCAGTTCCTGTCCCGAAACGGCCACGACCCGGGCGGCCCGCGCCCGACCCATCGGGACCAGACGTAGCCAGACCCAGTCTCCGCGATGAGGCCCGGCTCCCCGATAGGCCCAGCAGTTCACCAGGTAAGCCCGACCCGATCGGTCGGGGGACATTCCGGGCCAGGCAATCTCCAGGAGCGTGAGCAGAATGGGCAAATAGATGGCCGCTCCCAGAACCCCGGCAATGATCGGGGCCGCACTCCTTTTATAAAAGGGAAACGAGGACTGCTGAATGGCGTCGGAGGCCGAGCCAACGTGAGTCAGAAAGGCAAATGCCAGAAGTACCCACGCCAGCCAGGTTCCCCAGGCCAGTAGTGAGGTTGCGATCGCCACCAGGAACGAGCCAAGCAGCACAAGGCCCCGGGCCGACTGTCCCCAGACGATCTGCGGCCACCCCGGTACGAGGAGTCGCATCCCGGCTGGTGACTCGAAGGGCCGGCGACCGGCCGGAGCCCCCGTGCCCCTCGTGATCCGACGCATCGGCGCCTCGATCATGCTCACGCCCTCAAATTCCCCTCACGTCAATTGAGCCACTCTCTCGTGCAATCCGGAAGCCGTCCGTCCTCTAACCCAACTCCACTCCCAAGAACCCCCCTCGTATTTTCTCGGGAGCCGCTCCAGTCTGCCGCCATCCTACTTCTCCGACAGCAGCTCTTGCCTCTTGTAGATCGATTCAATTATGGCCTGTCCGCATCCGTCCGCAAGTGCCGCCATGCCCCAGAATCCAGGAAAACCTCGGACCTCTCCCATCTCCCGGTCGCCAATCCCCCAGCTTCTCCCGAAAATCGTCGGATTCCTTCGATCTTCGTCTACACCCCAGCCGTAGGATGTGTATGATATAGAGGGTCGATCCGGCCTTGACCGTGAAGGCTCGTCTGTTAGAATATCTTGCTCTCATTCACGAGGTCTCCTCGGATTCTTCTCATGGCTCGCACCGATATCGATTAAAATCCAGTGAATCGGATCGGGTGTGCGGCCGACGTTTTCCCCCGGCCTACCTCTCAGCTCGCGTTGGAACGGCGGGCTGAAACCAACCCGGCGAATGATGTGGACGTGGGTCTGTCTCCCGGTCCCGGGGCGTTCCACCCCGAGGATCGTGGCCGAGCAAACAAAGCGACCATGGAAAACCTTCGCAACGTACGCAACATCGGCATCTCGGCCCACATCGACTCGGGCAAGACCACGCTCACCGAGCGGGTTCTGTTCTATGCCGGCCGCACCCACGTGATCAAGGAGGTCAAGGGTGAAGGCGCGGTGATGGACCACATGGAGCTCGAGAAGGAGCGGGGGATCACCATCACCTCGGCGGCCACCACTGTTCAGTGGGGCGACCACAAGGTGAACATCATTGACACTCCGGGCCACGTCGATTTCACGGTTGAGGTCGAGCGGTCGCTCCGTGTCCTCGACGGCGCCGTTCTGGTCCTGTGCGCGGTTGCGGGCGTGCAGTCGCAGTCGATCACGGTCGACCGTCAAATGAAGCGGTACGCTGTCCCTCGGATTGCGTTCATCAACAAGATGGACCGGACCGGGGCCAATCCGCAGAATGTGATCCAGCAGCTTGAGAGCAAGCTCGGGCTGACGGCCGTCCCGCTTCAGATCCCGATCGGCCTGGAATCGAACTTCCAGGGCGTGATCGACCTGATCGAACGGCAGGCGGTCTACTTCGATGGTGAGAAGGGCGAGACGGTTCGGACCGAGCCGATCCCTGCCGAGATGACGGAGGCCGCGGAGCGTGCCCGACAGGGAATGCTCGAGGCGCTCTCGATGCTCTCCGACGAGATCATGGGCCTGCTGCTGGAAGAGCAGGAGATCCCAATCGAGCTGATCCACAAGACGATCCGCGAGGGAACAATCGCCCAGCAGATCTGCCCGGTGATGATCGGCACGGCGTACCGGAACAAGGGCGTGCAGTGCCTTCTCGACGCCGTAGGCCGGTATCTGCCTAGCCCGCTTGATCGCGAGGTCTTCGCCCGGGACAACAGCAATGGCGGCGCCGAGGTTCCCCTCGCGCCTGATCCGGACGCCCCACTTGTCGCCATGGCGTTCAAGCTGGTCGAGGAGCCGTTCGGCCAGGTGACCTTCGTCCGGATCTATCAGGGAACGCTCCAGAAGGGAACGTTCTACTACAACACTCGTCAGCGGAAGCGGGCCCGGATCAGCCGGATTCTTCGGGTGCATGCCGACCAGAAGGAAGACATTGACTCGGCCTCCGCCGGCGACATTGTGGCCGTGATGGGGATCGAATGCGCCACTGGAGATACCTACTGCTCCGAGGGAAGTGACCTCTCGCTGGAAAGCATCTACGCGGCCGAGCCGGTCATCGATCTCTCGATCCAGCCGGCCAAGCGGGCGGATTACGACAAGCTTTCCAAGGCCCTGAATCGCTTCATGCGAGAAGACCCGACCTTCCGGGTCCACGTCGACCACGAGACGAGCGAGACCATCATCTCGGGAATGGGCGAGTTGCACCTGGAAATCTACGTCGAGCGAATTCGACGCGAGTACAAGGTCGAGTGCACCGTCGGGATGCCGAAGGTCAGCTACCGCGAGGCGCCGACGGTCGAGACGCCGTTCAACTACAAGCACAAGAAGCAAACGGGCGGCTCGGGGCAGTACGCCCATGTCGTCGGCCGGCTGATCCCGATGGACCCCGAATCGCCGGAGCCTTTTGTCTTCGAGAACAAGGTGACCGGCGGCCGGATCCCGAACGAGTACATTCCCTCGGTCGAGAAGGGCTTCCGCGAGTCGATGCACAAGGGCCCTGTCGCTGGCTACGAGGTGATGGGGGTCCACATGCGGCTCGAGGACGGGTCGTATCACGACGTCGATTCCTCGACAATGGCCTTCGAGATCTGCGCCCGCGACTGCTTCCGCGAGACGTTCCGGAAGGCCGATCCGGTCCTCCTCGAGCCGATCATGAAGGTCGAGGTCGAGATCCCGACCGAGTTCCAGGGCCCGGTCACGGGGACGCTCTCCTCGAAGCGGGGCGTGATTCTTGGGACCGAGTCGCGGCAGGGCTACACGGTGATCGTCGCCGAGGTCCCGCTCGCCGAGATGTTCGGCTACTCCAACGACCTCCGGAGCTCGACCCAGGGCAAGGGGGGCTTCAGCATGGAGTTCCTCAAGTACCAGAAGGTCCCCTCCCGGTTCCAGGAGGAGATCGTCAAGCAGGCCCAGACCCTCGCGAAGGCCGGGGCCAAGTGACGAACGGTCCCACCCGGGACCCGAGCAAACCCCCGGGAAAAGCATGAGGCCCGGCCCCTCGATTTCGAGGGGCCGGGCCTTGCTGTTTCTGTTCTGCAAACAGGGACTGGTCAAGCGGCACTGCGTCGGCGCCGCAGGACAACGATCCCGCCCATCGTCGCGGCCGTGGCCGACAGGACCAGGCTCGACGGCTCGGGCACGCTCTGGAGCGAGTAGGTCAACGTCGGGGCGGCGAAAAAGCTGTTGGTCTCGAGGCTGCCGAGCTGGGTGTTGATGTTCTCCTGCGTCCCCTGCAGTCGGATGCCCAGGTACGTAGCCCCGCTGCTGATGAGCGATTGCACGTAGCTGGTGCTCAGTGACACGGTATGACTGCCCAGGCCGAGAGCGATCGCGTCGTAGCTTCCCAGATTCGTGGTCGAGACAGTGGCATCGGACGTCGTGATTGTGCTGCTGGTGCTTGAGAAGGCGTTGATCGCGACGGTCCCGACATTGTTCGCCAATCCAACCTCGTCGAAGTTGAAGGTAAGTGTGCTGAGGGAGGAACTGGGCGTGAGACCGGCCAGGCTGAAGAGGATCACCGACCGCGTTTCGAACGGCTTCAGAGGATCCGTGGCGAAATCGCGGATGTCCAGCCCGTTCGTCGCGCTGTTGAACTGGGTGAAGTTCCCGTTCCCATTCGGATCTTCAATCACGGCATCGGCGTAGGTATGGATTGTGCCGGCCGAGATCCTCCCTGGGCCGGACAGAACCAGGCTCGCCGCCAGGAGCACCGCTGGGGCCAGCCATCGACTTCGGAAGGTTGCGGTCAGGCCCTCGCGGGTCTCGCTCGATGTCCTCATTTGCAACTCCTTCTCCCTGGTTGTGTTTGCCTGAATCTTCCCGTACTCTCTGAAGTACCGTTCATCAGAGGGTTTGAAGGTAGTCTTCAAAGCGAGTAAAATCAAGATTCGATGCGAGTTTTTATCAAAAGCATTGTGCATTAAGAATCGAATAAGCCCTATTTATCATGACGAAGAAGGACGGCAATGAGGTGAGGGGGGTCGAAATGGGATCCGAGGAATGGCTCACGCATTGCACGGAAGGGATTGCTAGACTTCTCGACCCTCGTGACCTCTCGCCGACCGACTTCGAGCCCCGGGCCCGGGCTCTGGGAGCCAACGACCTCGCGATCCGTCGATTGCTCTCGGCGGTGGTGGGGCAGGGGATCCACGATCGTGGGCTCTGGGGGGCGCGGTTCCAGGTTCCTCGTCGGCTCTCGGACGCCATTCGAGACCCCTTGCCCCGGCTGATCCTGGAGCGTGCGGAGACCTCCCCGGTTGACGGCTTCAGCAAGCTCCTTTTCCGGACCGCGGATGGTCTTGCGGTGGAAACAGTGCTGATCCCGCTCCACAAGGCCGGGTCGGTCAGCGTCTGCCTTTCGTCGCAGGTCGGCTGCGCGATGGGATGCGCCTTCTGCGCCACGGCGAGGATGCCGAGGCGGCGCAACCTGGAGACCTGGGAGATCGTCGATCAACTGGTGCAGGCGCGTACGAGGGTCCGGTCCGAGGGGCGCCGGGTGACGGGTGCGGTCTTCATGGGAATGGGTGAACCCTTTCTCAATTATGATCGCGTGATGGCGGCGGCGGAATTACTTCGATGCTCTTACGGAGCCGCGATCGGAGCGCCGGCGATCACCATCAGCACCGTCGGGCTGGTACCCGAGATCGACCGATTTACCCGAGAGCGCCGGCCGTTCCGGCTCTCGATCAGCCTCGGGGCCGCGACCGACGCGAAGCGCGCCGAGCTGGTCCCGATCGCCGCTCGGACGCCCGTGGCCGAGGTGATGGCCGCCGCCCGTCGCCACGCCCTCGATCGCCGGACCCGCGTGATGCTCGCCTATGTCTGCATCTCGGGAAGAAACGTTGGTGAAGAGGACGCTCGGGCGCTCGGCGACCTGATCGGCGATACCCCGGTCCGGCTCGACCTGATCGACGTCACCGACCCGACCGGACGATTTCGTCCGCCTGGCGACGACGAACTCAGACTCTTCCGCGACGCGCTGAGCCGTCATGTCGGCCAGCCAGTGGTCCGGCGCTACTCGGGCGGGAAGGACATCCTGGCGGCCTGCGGGACTCTCGCCGGCACCGCCCTCGACGCGGCGAGTGGCGAGCCTCGAAGGCCGCGAACTCGCTGAGCTTGCCCCGTCGATTGATCGCCGCCCGCCCCAGGAACACGAAATTGTTCGAAATCTTGCCAGACGACGATCCCTGCACCGATTCAGGAGACCGACTTCAGGTTCGTCGACTTGTCGGCCGGCCGGAAATCGCCCTTCACCTTGACTGTCAGGCTGAAATCCCCGGGAATCTCGCGGACGACGCGCTGCGAGTTGAGCTTGTCGATCTCCACGTTCAGTTGGAGTAGGGGCCCCGGCACCTCGATCGTCAGCCGGCCGTCACGGAAACGCGCCCGGCAATCACCTTCTGAATCGAAGTCCTTGCCCCAGAACGTCGCCTCCCATCCTCCTCGATCGCCACCACCTCGGCCGTCGTCTGAGACTCCGCCTTCGTCCCGCTTCGGAAGTCAATCTCGACTTCACGCCTGGAGCACGATCCCCCAGGGGCGACGACGTGAGCATTGGTCGCCACCAAGCCAGTCTTCCCTGCTTTCCCCACCAGAAAGCCCGTGCCGGTGACCGAGCGCCCCTCCTCGGCGGGCCCGACAACCCGGAGGAAGACCGTTGCCTCTTTCACTCGCTCCACCGCTTCGACATTGATGGCATCCTGGGCGCGGATGTCGGTGGTCGCGTGCAACAAGGCGAGAGTGATCGATGTCCAGAACAGGCGCATGGAGCCACTCTGCGAGAGCCGACGATCCGCGATTCGGCGGCCCCCAGCAAGGGCCGCCGAAACGATACGGATGGAAATCTAGCAGTCGCGAGGGGCAGAGTCCAGCATTAGATGTCCGGTTCGGTCGCGAAGGATTCGCGATCGGCCGAGAAGAGGCGGGACGGTCGGACGTCCCACGGTCTAATCAGACCTGTCGAGTATGGGTCCGTCGCTGGAGTTCCAGCCGAAGGGCGTTGAGGAATTCCAGGATGGGTCCGCGATAGGGACGAAGCGAGGGCTGATCCTCGGACCAACTCTCGGCGTGTGCCAGCGGCTCATAGACGCGGCGGCCTCGGCGACTGGTCCGTTCAACGACCCCTCGGTCGACCAGGAAGAGGAGCACGGCGGCCCGCTGGTGCAGCGGAGATCGCGACCAGAAGTCGGAGCGGCACAGGTCGTTCTCGAGGTGCAGCCCGGCATATCGAGCGGCCTCTTCGAGCAGGGCGTTCCGGTGCTCGTCGTTACGATGAGCGGCGTAGTGAGCCAGCCGCCCGGTCCAGTCGCGAGCCAGTTGATTGACGAATGAGGCGGACACGTACGGGGAGTTCCTCTCGGGACGTCGGGGGGTAGATGGAACGGGCCTGCTCGCAAGACCTTCGTCGGGCCTTGAGCTGGTATGGGGCCAGCGAAGGGAGGAGGAAGCCAATTGGCTTCCCACTGGGCCGGCCCCCGTATCTTTCCTATCAGAATTCCTAGGCCATTCGTGGGGCCACGGCAAGTGGCTCGTCCCGGAATCGACGTTTTCCACTGGGAGAGCCACCCAGGTTTTCCTCGCAGGAATGAGGCCGTTCACCGGCGGGCACGCCGATCAATTCCTTTGACAGTCGGTTCGACTTCGACTATGTTCGGCTATTGCGCCAGGAACGGCGGCGACCGAGGGTAGGGGAGGTGCGCGACGGGTGGTCCGTGGCCCTGGTCCGGGCCGGTCGCCGCAGTAGAATGCGATTTTGATATGTTCTCCTCGATCTCCCGCCTCGTCATCCGACGCCCGGGCGCCGTGGTCCTGTGCGGTTTCGCCGCCGCCGCGCTGCTGCTCTCCGTCGCGCCGCGGTGGGACGAGGTCACCAAGGACGACGACGTCCGCTTCTTCCCGCCCGGGTATCCCAGCGTCGTCGGGCAGAATTTGCTGGAAC
>DAIDJI010000126.1 GCA_027451455.1 Planctomycetales bacterium
TGGGGGAAGCGGAGCGGAGGCGGAATGATGAGGAAGGGGCTGGTGATTCGTCTGGCCGTGGCGATCGCGTTGGTGGCGATGGTGGGTTGTGGGGGCGATCGAAGTGGGGGAGCAGGCGAGGGGCGGGGGCGAGTGGTGGTCTACTCGGCGCAGGATCGCGAGTTTGGCGAGCCGGTTTTGCGTGACTACGCGGCGCAGACAGGAGTGGAGGTTCTGCCCAAGTTCGATGTGGAGAGCACGAAGACGGTGGGCCTGGCCAACGACATCATCGCGGAGAGGTCTCGTCCGCGATGCGACCTTTTCTGGAACAACGAGATTTTAAACACGATCCGGCTGAGGGAGCGGGGATTATTGCAGCCGTTCCGGCCGTCGCATCTGGACGAGATTCCCGAGACGTTTCGGGCGAAGGACGGGACGTGGTACGGCTTTGCAGGTCGGGCGCGGGTGTTGATCGTCAGTACGAAGCTGGTGCCTGAGGCCGATCGTCCGCGGGGGATTCGGGACCTGGTCGATCCGAAGTGGAAGGGGAAAATCGGGATCGCGAAGCCGCTTTTCGGGACAACGGCGACGCAGGCGGCGTGCCTGTTTGCGTCCCTGGGCGATGACGAGGCGAAGCGCTTCTACCGGGGATTGAAGGCCAACGAGGTGCAGGTTTTCTCCGGGAACAAGCAGGTGGCGACGGCGGCCGGCTCGGGGCAGATTGCCTTCGGTCTGACCGACACCGACGACGCGATCGGCGAGGTCGAGGCGGGGAGCCCGGTTGCCATCGTGTACCCCGACCGCCAGCCTGACGAGCTGGGGACGCTCTTTATCCCGAACACGATCGCGGTGATCAAGGGAGCGCCCCATCTCGATGCTGCGCGGGCGCTGGCCGATCATCTGCTTAGCCCCGAGATGGAGGCGAGGCTCGCCGCCGGACCGAGCGCGCAGATCCCGCTTCTCCGAACCACGAACGCAACCACGAGGATCGAGACGCCGAGGACGGTTCATGCGATGGCGGTGGACTTCGAGGCCGCCGCGAAAGCCTGGGAGCGCACCGCGGCGTTTCTGGCGTCGGAGTTCGCCGGATAATTTGTGGACTTTCTGGGAGATGAGACGTGACGGGTTATCGATACACGATGGTGCTGACACTTGTGATGCTGGCGATCGGTTGGGCCCGTGCCGGCGACCTGAAGAAGCGGGCCTGGGATTTCGAGGCGGATGAGCCCGGCCGGATCGGGCGCGGGTTCACCGGTGCGGTCGGCCGGTGGGAGGTCGAGCGCGACGGAGAGAACCGGGTGATGGCGCAGAAGGCCAGCAATCCGGACAGAACCTTCAATGTGGTGCTCGTGGCCGGCGAAGAATTCCGGGATCTGGATATTCGTGTGCGATTGAAGGCGGTCGCGGGCGAGATGGACCGGGGGGGCGGCCTGGTATGGCGGGCTCGCGACCGGAACAATTACTACGTTGCGCGATACAACCCGCTTGAGGACAACCTTCGGGTTTACAAGGTCGAGAACGGACGTCGGACCCAGCTTGATCACGCGGAGGTGCCTGGCGATGGCCGATGGCATACCCTTCGGATCACGATGAAAGGGCGAGAGATACTGGGCTATTTCGACGACAAGAAGCTTCTGGTCGCCGAGGACACGACGTTTTCCGATGCGGGGCGGATCGGCCTCTGGTCGAAGGCCGACGCCCGGTCGTACTTCGACGATCTGACGGTCTCGGGCGAGTAACGCATGAGTGGGCCGGTTGCTGTCGATTGATCGGGCCGGGAGCGCGAGCCTCCCGGCGCCTGGTTCTGACCCGGCTCTCAGCACGAGGCCCCCGCGGCCTGCGACTCGAGCCGTGCGAGCCGCTCGCGCAGCTCCAGCAGTTCGGCCTGGGCGTCGGGCGCCTTCAGGCGAGAGCCAAGGTCGGGGTTGGTCGACCACCAGTCAATTCCCATCTCGCGTGCCTTGTCGACCGAGGCGACGACGAGGCGGATCTGGATGGTTAAGAGTTCGATGTCGACGAGCTTGACCTTGATATCGCCGGCGATCACCAGTCCCTTGTCCAGCACGCGCTCAAGGACGTCGGCGAGCGTCGCGCTGTGGATCGAATGGTGGGCACCCTGTGGCATCTGTATCGACATGATAACATCATCCTTTGAAAGTTCGTTTCGATCAGGCGGGGAGGGTGCCGCGTCCTCGGCAGGTCAGGCAGACGAGCCCGCTTGAGCGCTCGAAGGCGAGGCCGTCGCAGGTGGGGCAGGTGCGAGTCGGGCCTTCTGGGGCCTCGACGACGCCGGCTCCCTCGCAGACCGGGCAACGGAAGGTCTTGAAGCTGCCCGAGCCCTCGCAATAGGCACAGGGAATGTGCGGCGAGGGGACGTTGACCGTGCCACGGCCGCCACAGGCGCCGCAGATGGAGCGGTCGGAGAGCAGGTGGAATGGGTCGGTGCCCCGGCCCCGGCAGAAGGCGCAGCGGACCTCCTCGCGGGCACGGGCGGACGGCCTGGCGGTTGCGGTCGAGCTCATGGTCGGGTCCTGGTTCGGGGCCGTAGCAAACTCGTCATCGTCATCGGTTGGAGGGGTCGAGCAGGGTCCCGAGGGGGCCGAGGTCGAGGTTCAGGTCCTGGCCCTCCAGGCCGAAGGCGGACTTGAGGATTTCCATCTGTTCCGAGAGTTTAAGGAAGGTGGTGCCGATTCGCTCGATTTCGGGTTCGGTGAGCGATCCGGCCTCGATCCGACGGAGGGCCTGACGCTCGAGCAGTTCTCGAATGAGTTCGATGAGCGTGAGGACCAGCCGGCCGAGGCCGCTCCGGACGTCGTCCGGTTGAAAGGCGATTCGAAGGCTGCCCGGGGTCGTGGTTGCGGGAGAAGGAGTGGGGTTCATGGGGCGCTCGGAATCCTTTGCGGTTCGCCGGCGGGATAGCGGGGCAGGCCGCAGGCCGTTTCGATCGAAGCCAGCAGGAGCTGGACGTTGAGGTAGACCAGGTCGATATCCGCGACCGAGATGACGACCTCGCCCGCGACGACCACGCCCGTGTTGAGCATCCGGTCCAGCGCCTCGCAGAGCGAGACGCGGCGGTCGGTTGCCGGCTCGACGCCGGCCGGTCTCTGAACATCATAGGAGCTGTTCATAGATACCTCGCGCCTGGCGGAGTTCGCCGGCCTGTTCGTACGTGCGGGCAACGGCCAGCAGTCGTTCCTCGGCCTGGCGGGCCTGAGGCGAGCCGGCGTGGTCGTGAACCAGCTCGAAATACAGCTCGATCGCCTGGCGGAGCGAGCCGCCCTGATAGTAGGTGTCGGCCATGGCCAGGAGCCGGGGCAGTACCCGCGTCCGGCCGTGCGGCGTGGTCATGGCGGGCGCCGGGGCAGGGCGGGGCGGAAGGACGATCGGCGGCCCGCCGGCCTCGATCTCGGCCTCGGCCTCACTCTCGTCGTCGTCGTGCAGCATGGTGTCGGCGAGTTGTTCCTCGTCCAGCATCGGATTCATGGCCGGGATCTCCGGATCGTGGTGATCGATGTTCGGCTATTGGTCGTCGGGGTTGGTCTCGTCGTCCTCTTCCTCGAATTCGTCCTCGAATTCGTCGTCTTCGTCGTCTTCGTCGTCCTCGTCGTCCTGACCGAGCATCCCGCGCTGCTCCTCGATGGCGTCGAGCCGATCGAGGAGGACGCGTTCGCGGTCGTCGAAGAGGTCCTCGGAGACCGCGCCGGACTCGAGGGCCAGGTAGAGCTGGCTAAGTTCGAGCCGGATCGAGTCGGCCTCAGAGCGAATATCCTCGATGGCGGCCTTGTAGATCTCGTGGAAGACCTTGAGGATCGAGCGGAACGGGAACAGGATGACATCGTCGGCGAGGAACACGTAAGGGTCCTCCGTCTCGTCCGGGTCAGGAGAGCTTCAGCTCGATGTCGACGAAATTATGGGGCGGCCAGGGGCCGTTGAAATCGAAGGAGAAATCGTTGTTGAAGCCGCGGGCGGCCTCGACGACGCCGGCCTCGAAGTCCTTGATCCGCGATCGATCGACGAGGCAGGCCAGGTTCATCACGTCGCGCTCGTCTCGGGGGCGATTGACGGTGATGTCTTCGCATCGGGGTTCGATTGCGGCGCGAACGCGGGCGATTGCGGCCTCGCGAGAGTCGTTGAGCAGGCGGTCAAAGCTGCGACCGAGTTCGATTTTTTCCTCGTGCGACGGTTCGCGACCGCCGCGGAAGATCTGATCGCGGTAGGCGGCCAGATCAGGGTGGCTGGCGACGATATACTCAAAGATGTTAGGGACGTCCCAGGTGACGCGGAGGCCCATCTCGACCTTGTCGCGGAGCCGATCGAGCTGTTCGGCGAACGCCTCATGGTTGAGCTGGAGGATGCGATGGACCGATTCGGGGCCGTCGGCGATCAGGCCGAAGGCCATCGGCAGGACGGTCCGCTCCGACATCAACCGGCGCATCACCTCGTGGTGAGCGGCGAGCTTTCGCCTCTCGGGACGGACCTTTCGGTCGGGCAGGTCGCTAACGACGGCGGCGATTTGACCGTCGCGGAGGGCGTAAACCTCGGCACCGTCGATGCCGGGAATCCCGATCGGCCCGGCGGCCTCGGGGCCATCGACGATCGCATAAAGATAGCGCCCGCGGGGACCGCTGATGGCGGTCTCGGCGGGATGCACGACGGAGATCATGTCTGGTTCCCCTTCAATAGGAAAATTCTTTCACCTTCATCCTCCGACCCGCCGGAGGATCGACCGGAGCATCCGTTGCGGTTTCGTCCCTGTCGAATGTTCCCGGCCCCTCGATGGCCGGAATACCGGCGACCGCTCCGCCCGGCTGGGCCTGGACGTGGGTCATCAGTCGCTGTTCCTTGGCCGCGATCTCGGAGAGCCGCCGGCGGATTTCCGCATGGCGGGACTTCCATCGGTCCAGTTCCTTGTGAAGCAGCAGCTTCTCGTTCGCCATCGCCGAGAGTTCAAGCAGGGCCCCGGCCGCCGTCCGGGTGCGCCGGGAGTCGACCAGCGCCCCCATCGTCCGGATGCCCTGGACCCCTTTGCGATCCCGCCCCATCGTCGTACCTCGCTTCCCGAAAAGGCCCGGCCCCGACGCCGGGAGCCGATCAATTCTCGGAGTGATGATTCCCGGACCCGAGCAGTTCGACACGGCCGCGGATCACGGCATGGGACGCCCCGGCGGGGCAGAATCGGGCCGCGATCTCTTCGAGCCAGGCGCCACCGGCCGGGACCCCCTCGCGGCTGATCTTGACCGAGTCGAGCCGGAGAACGTCGCGGCAGGTCTCGAGGAAGACGCGATCGTTGGCGGCGACCGAGGCTCCCCGAAGGGCGGCCACCTTGGCGATCATGATGCAGGCGCGGACGGTTGGCGCGAGCGAGAGCACGCCGAGATCCCGGAAGGCGCGAACCACATCGACGATCCGGGCGGCGTCCTCGACCTCCAGCCCCGACTTCGCGGCCGTGATCCGGACCTCGGTCTCACGGTCATACTGGCCGACGGTGATGGTCACCATCCGGTCGAGAAGCGCGTCCTGCGTCTTGTGGACGCCGGCATACTCCTCGGGGTTGCTGGTGAAGATGGCGCGGAAGGCGGGGTGGACCTGAAGAAAACCCTCGTTCACCCGGCCGACGGGCATCTCCAGAAGCCGCTCCTCCAGCACGCCCAGGAGGACGTTGTTCGCCTCAGGCCGCGAGCGGTTGAACTCGTCGTAGATGACGGTGAAGCCATATTTGCAGGCGTTTGTGAGCCGGTGGTCGACCCAGGTCTTGGAGACGTTTTCCTCGGTTTTCATCACAGAATGGATGAAATTATCGACCACGCGCGTCGATCGGTAGCCGAGCTGTCCCCCGACGAGGTCGGAGCTGCCGTACTCGTCGTCGCCGTGGATCAGGACGACCGGTCGACCGAGCTGGGCGGCGACATGCATGGCGAGTGTGGTTTTTCCGGTACCGGCGGGTCCGGAGAAGTGGACCGGGTAGCCGGCCGTCAGGTAGCAGAGGGCGCGCTCGGCGAGGCTCTGGACGCAGGGTGTCTGGACGAAGTCGGGCCGCTGCTTGAGGGCCAGGACATTCAGGTCTTCGGGTGGAGTATTCACGGCCTCTGGGCCTCCTTGTCGTGGTCGTCGGGCTCTGGGGCGGGGACGGTGCTCCCGGACGTCATCGTGAACGGATTGGCGGCATCGCGGATGGCCGCCGGGCCGGTCGTCAGCCCGGCGGCCGAGTCCCTTGCGGGCTCATCGACTGGCGGCGAAAGCCCGCCAGGCCCCTGCGGCGGACCGGAGGTCCGCAGCGAGGTCGTGGCGTGCCTTTCGGAATGTTTCCGACATTTGCTCGCACGCGTCCTGGCGCGTCCGTCGCGCCTCGGAGAGCGTCTGGTGTAGCTCGCCCCGCATGGCCTGCAGGGCCTCCTGGTGGTCGTGCCGCATCTCTGCGACCCGACGGCAGCGGTCCTCCCTGTGCGACTCCATCGTCGCCCTCAACTCCTCGGAACGCTCCCGATGCTCGTCGGCGACCCGTCCCAGGAAGGATCGAGCGTCGTCGAGCAGCCCCGTGGTCGCATCGTGAACCGCCGCGAGCGCCTCGCCGCGGGCCTCGATCGAATCACGGAGGTGATCGGTGAACGCCTTCATTCGGTCGGCGAATTCCGACATGGACATGCCTCCCATTGATGGAGGCCCGGGTCTGACAGGAAGTCAGACCCGGGCCCAGGGCCGACACTCCGACGCCCCCCTCGCCGCGATTTCACGGCGGGAGGGCCGAAGCATCGGCTCGTCGTCAGGCCGGCGTCGCGGCGGTGGCCGTCAGGCCGATCGCCTCGGCGTACTTCAGGTAGGTCTCGACCGACGCGATCACGACGCGGGCCTCGATCGAGAGCAGCTCGATGCCGACCAGCGACACCTTCGCCCACGCGTCGATCACGATGCCCTTGTCCAGGATGCGGTCCACAACCTCGGCCAGGCTCGAGCTGTCCGTCGACTTCATGACCTTAGCCATCTGTCAGTCTCCTCAATCAGAGTGTTCGGCCTCTCGCTCGCAAAAACCTCGCGAGCCCCGGTGCGGCGAACCTCATCGCCGCTCCGTTATTATCCTAGAACATGATCAGGATGAGTGACAAGTTTTTGTAGAGATTTTTTGTATGAAGATCTTCAGAGGTGCAAACAAAAACAGACTCGAACCCGAATGGTGTTCGGGTGCGAGTCTGTCGGGTTCGGAGTTGTGATGGGCCTGGACGATCAGCGTCCGGGCGCGGCGAGGGTCGGGCAGAAGTGGGCGGGGGCCCAGGGCCCGGACGATTCGAGGCGCAGGCACGGCAGGCCCTCGGCGGTCGACTCGACGGTCCGGCGCAGCGCTCCGGCCTCGTGGCGCGCGACGAGATAGGCGGCATTCAGGATCGGCTCGACGCCGGCTTCGTCGGGCTTTCGGAGCGGAAGCAGGCGCTCGTCGGCCAGCCGGCGTGCCGCGAGTCGGACGTCCTCGGCGATTGCCGAGGCGCGGCGGATGGTCTCTGATCGTGCCGACTCGGCCAGTTTCTTCTCACGAAGGTATCGGGCGCCGGGCGACCTCGGCAGAGCCTCGACCATGGCTGCCCATCGGGGGTCGACAGCCGCCAGGGCCTCGGTCGCCTTGCCGAGGTCGACGGAGAGCCGGAACGTCCATTCGTCTCGATCGGCCGAGCGATCGAGGAATTCATCGATGGGACCGAGGTTGCCGGCCGCCCATTGTTCCAGGGCTCTCGGCGTGCTGAAAAGCGAACCGAACCGAACCGGCATCACAGGGCCGGCGGTCCTCATGGCCTCGATGACTCGCTCGTGCTCCAGCACCCTCGGGATCAGCCAGGTTGGATCGGAGATCGTTTCCGACTGGAACGACGTCGAGGGTACCTCGCCCACGACCGCGGCCAGGCCGCCGATCGTGATTGGGCGGACCGGCGCTCCCTCGACCCCTCGTAAACCGGCCGGCAACGCCGGGTCCAAACGTGTGAAACCGTAGAGATACATAGCGGAATGCATGAGACCTCCCTGCGTCACGGCAACGTGACAACTCGGTAGACAGTGGTCAGCAGCCCGACAGGAGGCTGAACCGTTCACCGTCTGCTGACGAGATGGCTTCCGGGAGAAAGGAGCCGCCGGATGGCTGCTCCTGTCATCTCCTGGCTGCCGACGGACCACGAAATCAGCGGCGATCTTCCTGGATCAGCGAGTTCAGGGCGTTGGCGAGGTGGCTCGCCGTGATCTGCACGTCGGGTGACTCGCCCTCGTCGAGCGAGTCGGGAAGTGCCTCACGGATTGCGGACCAGGCGGCGCGGGTGCAAACGGCCTGGATCTCGGCCCCGTTGAAGCCCTCGGATGCGGAGACAAGCGACTCGATGTCGATGTCTCCGGCGATCGGTTTGCCGCGGAGACCGATTCGGAAGATTTCGCGACGGCCGTCGGTGTCGGGCAGCGGGATTTCCAGGTGGAGATCGAAGCGGCCCGGTCGGAGAATGGCTGGGTCGATGATGTCGGGGCGGTTGGTGGCGGCGAGGATCAGGACGCCGTTCAACTCCTCGACGCCGTCGACCTCGGCGAGGAACTGGCCGATGACCCGCTCGGTGACGTGCGAGTCGTCGCTCCCGCCACGGGTCGGGACGAGGGCATCGATCTCGTCGATGAAGAGGATGCAGGGAGCGGCCATCCTCGCCTTGCGGAAGACCTCGCGGACGCCGCGTTCCGACTCGCCGACGTACTTCGAGAGGAGCGCCGGGCCCTTGATGGAGATGAAGTTGACCTGGGTCTGGCTGGCGACGGCCTTGGCGAGCAGGGTCTTGCCGCAGCCGGGTGGACCGCTGAGGAGGATTCCCTTGGGCGGTTTGACGCCGACGCGGGCGAAGACCTCGGCGTGCTTCAGCGGCCACTCGACCGACTCGATCAGGCGGTCCTTGACCTGGCCGAGCCCTCCGACGTCGTCCCAGCCGACGTCCGGGACCTCGACGAAGACCTCGCGGATGGCGGAGGGTTCGACCTCGCAGAGAGCGGCCTCGAAGTCGGCCATCCGGACCTCGAGTGAGCGAAGGGTCTCGTAGGGGATCTGGCCTGAGGCGAAGTCGATCGCCGGGAGCAGGCGGCGGAGGCAGAGCATGGCCGCCTCACGGCAGAGGGCCTCAAGGTCAGCGCCGACGAAGCCGTGGGTGATCGCCGCGAGGTGAGGCATATCGACGTCGGAGGCCAGGGGCATCCCCCGGCTGTGGATTTCGAGGATCTCCTTGCGGCCGTCGCGATCGGGGATCGAGATGGAGATCTCGCGGTCGAACCGGCCTGGGCGTCGGAGCGCGGGGTCGAGAGCGTTGGGGAGGTTTGTCGCGGCCAGGACGATCACGTTCTTGCGGCGATCGAGCCCATCGAGCAGGGCCAGGAGCTGCGCGACGACCCGCTTCTCGACGTCGCCGACGACGCGCTCGCGTTGCGGCGCGATGGCGTCGATCTCGTCGATGAAGATGATGCTGGGGGCGTGCTTCGCGGCCTCTTCGAAGATTTTGCGGAGGTGGGCCTCGCTTTCGCCGTAGAACTTGTGGATGATTTCGGGGCCGTTGACGGTGAAGAATCGTGCGTCGGTCTCGTGGGCGACGGCGCGGGCGATCAGGGTCTTGCCGCAGCCTGGAGGGCCCTGGAGCAGGACGCCCTTGGGAGGGTCGATGCCGAGGCGCTCGAAGACCTCGGGGTATCGGAGCGGCAGCTCGACGATCTCACGGATGCGGTGCAGCTCGCGCTTCAATCCACCGATGTCTTCATAGGAGAGCGGCGGTGCGCCGGACTTGCCGTTGCGGGTGGGGCCGGCGTCTTTCTGCGGTCGGACGATTTGAAGTTCGGTCGTTGGATTGATGACGACCGGCCCGGCCGGGGTGGTGCTGACGACGACGAAATCGGCCGATCGGCTGCCGAAGAGGGACGCCCGGATGCGGTCGCCCTTGATGACGGGGAGCCCGTCGAGCTTGCTGCCGATGTAGCGCAGGTCGCGTTCGGCGGGCTGGATACCCTGGGGCTCGAGGGCGACGCGTTCGGCGGGCCGTGCATCGGCGCGTGCGACCTCGACGACCTGGTCGATCGCCGCGCCGGTGTTTTCGCGAGTGAGTCCGTCGACCTGGATTCGCGACTGCCCCCGATGTTCCTTGAACGAGGGCATGGCCTTGACGGCCGTCGTGCGCTTGCCGGTGATCACCAGGATCTCGCCGACGCCCACTCCCAGCCGTTCGAGGTCGGCCGGATCGAGCCGGGCGAGTCCCCGGCCGAGGTCCCTGGGCATCGCCTCGGCCACCCTGAGTTTTGCCGCGGTTGCTTCCTCGATCGTCATGATGCGTTTCTCTCCTTCGCGAACGTCCCGCTGTGGGTCAGCGAGCCAGTTTGATTTCAAGGATGCCGTTGCGGCAGGTTGTCGACATCGCCTCGGCCGGGAAGCTCGACGGGAGCAAAACCTCCTTGCGATACTTCTTCGCCCCGCGCTGGG
>DAIDJI010000127.1 GCA_027451455.1 Planctomycetales bacterium
CGATCGACGATCGCCTTCCGGGCCCAGGGCCGCCCGCCAGGTGTCTTCCTCGACGCCTCGGGTTGGCTCGGGCTGAAAGCCGCGACCAGCAAGGTGAACGGCTTCGGGCTCCTGCTGGCCGACCTCGACGGCGACGGTCGGATCGATCTCCTCCAGGCGAACGGGCATGTCCTCGATCGGGAGCGGCTCGGAACTCCATTCGCCATGCGGCCGACTCTGATCCGCGGTGGCGACCTCCCGATGAAGGACCTCGGGGGATCGGCCGGGCCCTGGTTCGATCGGCCGGCGCTCGGCCGCGGCCTCGCGATCGGTGACCTCGATGGCGACGGCCGTCCCGATTTCGCCGCCGCCGCCCTCGACGCGCCTGCGGCGATCCTTCGGAATACCTCGACCGGCAACCATCACCTGGCCGTCGAACTCCTCGATCGACACGGACGCCCCGCACTTGGCGCCTGGGTCCGGGGGATCGTGGGCGGGCGCATCGTGGTTGCCTCACTCGACGCCGGAGGCAGCTACCTTTCCACGAGCCAGCCGCGGATCTGGCTCGGGCTCGGTAGGTCAACGGTCGGACCGAGTCGGATCGAGGTCCACTGGCCCTGGGGCCGCTCCGAAATCTGGGACCAGCCGAAGCCTGGACCAGCCGGCCTGCTCCGTCTCCGAGAGGGATCCGGGCGACCGATTCACTGAGCTCTCTTGTCTCAGATTCGCAAGGGATTCTTTTATGTCGATCAAATCGGCCAGCGAGGTATACCCCCTGCACTGCATGGAAATCTGGGGCGGGATCGAGCCGGCCGAATCGTCGGTCGCAACGCCAGGGCTCGACCTCTGGGTCTACAGCCGTCCATTCGAGGGGGACGATCAGGGCGGCGATGTCCATTTCGTCACGCTCTGCGGTGGCGGTCTGATTACCCGGGTTGTCGTTGCGGATGTCTCGGGGCACGGTTCGTCGGTCGCCGATTTCTCGGCCAAGCTGCGCGGCCTCTTGCGCAAACATATCAATCACAAAAGCCAGACTCATCTGGTCGGCCAGTTGAATCGTGAGTTCTCCGAACTGGCCCAGCTCCGACGGTTCGCCACGGCGGTCGTCGCCACCTATCTGACCTCGACCGACGAGCTGAACATTTCCAACGCAGGTCATCCGCGACCACTGCATTTCTCGGCCAAATCCAGCACCTGGACCGTCCTGACTCCCATCCTCGGCGATCAGGACGGGTTTCAGAACCTCCCGCTCGGCCTCGACGATGACACCCAGTACGGATCCATCGTCGTGAAACTCGAAAAGGGCGATGTCGTCCTCTTCTACACGGATGCTCTCATCGAGGCCGCTGACTCCGCAGGGCAGTTGCTGGGTGAGTCGGGCCTCCTCGACCTGGCACGAAGGACCGACCCTTCTGTTCAATCACCGGCTGGCGCCGGACGAGCCCTCATCGACGCCATTGCCGCCTACCGGGGTGGCACCCCGCCCGACGACGACATCACACTGGTCGTCCTCCACCACAACGCTGCGCCATCGCCCCGGCTCTCCATCGGCCAGAAGTTGGACGTCTACGCGCGATTCTTTGGGCTCAAGCCAGTCTGAGGCCGTAGGCCCTCCCCGCGCCGGGCGCGATCGATTACGTTCGAACCCTCGCGGGCCAACTTTTCAAAGGCCGCAGAGACCGGCGCCGGCGGTCCGCCCGGCGCCCAGCCAGGAGTCGTGCCCCATGATCCGTTTGCCGATCGTCTGTCTTGGGTTCCTCCTCCTCGGAGCGGTTCCACCGGGAACGTCCGCCACACTGGAGATTCCCCGGCCCGAGCATCCCCGGCCCGATGCCGCTCGCTCTCGCTGGGAGAATCTCAACGGGACCTGGCAGTTCCGTTTCGACCCAAACGACGAGGGCCAGCAGGCCGGCTGGGAAAAGCCCGGAGCCCTCGGGTTCGACCGATCCATTGTCGTTCCGTTCCCCTGGGAGAGCGAACTCTCCGGCATCCACCAGCCGAAGGGCGCGCCGAAGGTCGGCTGGTATCGACGAACCTTCCGCGTTCCCTCCGCGTTCCCGGCCGATCATCGCGTCTGGCTTCGCTTCGGGGCCGTCGACTGGCACGCCGACATCTGGGTCAACGGCCAGAAGGTCGGCGATCACGAGGGCGGCTATACTCCTTTCGAGATCGACGTCACCGAGGCCGTCCACCGGAACGCCGAGAACACGCTCGTCGTCCGGGCATTCGACCCGACGGACCCCTCGCTCCCGACCGGCAAGCAGGTCCACTGGTACACCCCCACCTCCGGAATCTGGCAGACCGTCTGGATTGAGGCGCGGCCGAAGGCGCACATCGCCGGCTTTCGGATCATCCCCGCGATCGCTCCGGCCCGCGTCACGATCGCCGTCGACGCCGAGGGTCTGACCCCCGGCAAGCCCGTCACTCTCCGATTCGAAGCCTGGCACGGCATGATGGGTCAGCCGATCGCCGGCAAGAAGGAGATCCATCCCGAGAAGGCCAACGATCACTTCGAACTGGCGCTGGAAATCCCCGACGCGAAGCTCTGGTCGCCCGAGTCGCCGAACCTCTACGAGGCAAGGCTCGAACTCAGCGGCGACGGGCCATCCGATCGGGTCGACACCTATTTCGGACTGCGGACGATCGCCCGAGGGCGCTACGGCGATGACCCGTTCGAGCGGATTCTGCTCAACGGAAAGCCGATCTACCTGCGGACCGCGCTCGACCAGTCGTTCAATCCGAAGGGGATCTACACCGCTCCCGACGATGCGTTCCTCCGCCGCGACATGGAGATCGCCCGGTCGATGGGCCTCAACGGCCTTCGCATCCACATCAAGCCCGACGAGCCGAGACGGCTCTACTGGGCCGATCGGATTGGCGTCCTGATTCTCGAAGATATGCCCAATACCTGGGAGCAAAATCCCCGCGCCCGGAGGGCCTGGGAGACAACGATGCGCGAGGCCCTCGCCCGCGACGCCAATCACCCCGCCATCATCACCTGGGTCGCCTTCAATGAGACCTGGGGCCTCGGTCGTCCCCCCGCTTACAAGAAGGACGTCGATACGCAGAAATGGGTCGGATCGATGGTCCAGGTCATTCGCAAGCTGGATCCGACCCGTCTCGTCGAGGACAACTCCCCCTGCAACTACGATCATATCTCCGACACCGACCTGAATAGCTGGCACTTTTACATCGACGACCACGCGAAGGCCCGCGAACACATTCAGGATGTCGTCGACCGGACCAGCCCCGGCAGCGAATTCAACTATTGCCCCGGCCTGAAGCAGTCGACGGCGCCCCTGATTAACTCGGAATACGGGGCCGTTTCCGCCGGCGGCGGCGACCGAGACATCTCGTGGGGACTCCGCGACCTGACCACCCAGCTCCGCCGGCATCCGAAGATCCAGGGATTCGTCTACACCGAGCTTTCTGACATCGAGTGGGAACACAACGGCCTGGTCAATTACGATCGAACGCCCAAGGTCTTCGGCTACGAGACCTGGGTCCCCGACATGAAGCCAGCCGACCTGCTCGGCGCCGACTTCGTCGGCTACGATGCCCCCCCCGCGATCGTTGGCCATCCGGGCGAGACGGTGTCCGTCCCCATCTTCGTCAGCCACTATTCGGATCGCGACTTCCGGCCAACCCTCCGATGGTGGGTCTCCGGCTACGACGACAACGCCGACCTCCTCACACCCGTCCTGCCGCGTAGCGTCCCGGTCGCCTGGAAGCCGTACGACGTGTCGACACTCGAACCCATCCCGATCAAGCTCCCCGCTCGTCCATTCGTCGGCGCACTGATCCTGACGCTCCAGGACCCCGAGAACCACCGGTTCGCCGCCAATTTTGTGAACCTGGTGGTCCAGCCCGACCGGCCGCTCGCCAGAGTCGAGCGCCGGGGACTTCGAGACGCCCTGATCCGATTCGCCCCGGGCGATTTCTCCAGGCAAAAATGGTCGGAAGAAACGGCCAAACCGCCCGCCGGTAAGGCGTACGGCCACGGCAAGGGCTACTTCGAGTACCGGCTCCACATCCCGCCCGCCGTCGCCCGAGCGCATCCCGAGTCGATCTACTACCTGTTCGAGGCCTCATCGAAGGCAGACCGTCAGCGCGTGGACTGGCCCGAGAAGGTCAATCGCCGGGACTACCCCCAGACCGACGCCGCCCGCCCCTGGGAGTCGACTCTCACCATTTCGTTCAACGAGCGCCCGATCGAAACGGTCACCCTCCCCGATGACGCGGCCGACGGACGGGGCGTTCTCTCGCACCTCGCAAGGGTCGAGCACGGAAGCCACGGCGAACTGGTCGACGGGCAGATCCGTCTCGACGACTCAGATCGAGCCCGAATGGAAGCCGGCGAGCCGATGATTCTCCGGCTGGCGGTCCCGGCCGATGCCCGACATCCCGGCGGACTCTGCATCTACGGCGCGACGACCGGCGAGCTGCCGCTTGACCCGACGATCCATATCCATACCCGCGACCCACTCCCAGCAAACCTCGGGGTCGCGGCCGATGCACCGGCCGCCCGGCCAGCAGGACCCTGACCTCAACGTCGAGGCAGAGACCGATTCCGGGGCGCCCCAATCCCTCGGGCGTCTCGGAATCGTTTCATCCCGTAATCGATTCGCGACGATCCAGGAACCGCTCTCCCATCCCGGTGAGAAGCCAGTGGGGATGGGCACCTGTGACCTCGATCAGGCGCAGAATCGTGTGCGCTGGGATCGTACAGCCGCTCTCGTAGTTATGAAGAGTCCGAAACGGGATCTTCAACGCCTCGGCAAGCATCGGACCACCGTTAACGCCATAAAGGGCCAACCGGATCTCCCGGACCCTCTCGGCCAGACCCATCTTGAGAACGTGCCATTCCGGCTCTCGGAGAGGCTTTTCCATGAGGATGGTCGCCCTCCCTCCCATCGGAGGAGATCGAGGAATCAACTTCGCGAAAGGGCCTTCAATAACGAGTAGATTAATCTTTCCCCCGCAATAGGACAAGACGGCCAGTCTCCCTGTTCTCCCAAACTCGGAGGTCTCTCAACGAGAAGGGAGGTCCCTCCCATTCTCGGATCGGCCGGGCGGCAAGAAGGTTCTCTGCCGCAAATGCTTTTCGTGTAGATGTTTAGGTTGAATGTTCCCTGGTCTTGAGGAGAAAATCGAAAAAATGGGAGTCACGATGTCGCCGTCGCGTCAGGAATACGGTTCCAAGAGTCGGAGCCGGAGGAGAAGATGCTCAACTGACAGCCAGACATCGGGGTGAAGAGACGTGTTGCCCACACAAGAAATGATCGATCACCTGGCCCACCGGATCGAACAGGCCTACGCCTTGAGGCGTTTCGGTTGGTATCGAGGGTGCTCGACCCGCCGCGTCTGGGCGGCTGCGGCAATGTGTCTCTGGCAGGCTCATGTGGAGGATCCGACACTACCGCTGGATAGTGAACTGTTTGTCGCCTCACAGGCCAGGACCGGCCAGTTGAGAGATCCCTGGGCCGACCTGGCCGCGGTCGAGGCCGCCCGCCGGTACAGGTCCGAGGTCCGTCGGATCATTCGAGGTCTCCGCAGGGAGCTTCGTCGCGAGATCACGCGGGCCGAGAAGCGGATTGAAGAGGGAGGACGGTTGGTCGTCTCCTCGCTGGCACAGGACGGACGACTCTCGCCCCTGGGTTGCTTCATCGCCGCCCACCGCAAGGGCCGGCTCGACCTGGCCGACCGGTTCGCCTCGGCCGCCATGGAACAACACCGGGCTTGCCCGCTCTATCAGTCGGCCAGCCTTGGGCTTTTGCCCCCCGATTGCTATCCGCTCGGGGCCTCGGGAACGGTCATGCCGGCTGCTGTCACTCGCGACTTCAAGAAATCCATCGTGATGAACTAAGTCAATCCCAGCGACGTGGTCCTTCCCCCCTCGCCTGGAAAAAGCCGGTTTTCTCACACCTGCGATTGAAGTCGATCTCTCCGGTGGCCGACTGAAAAAAAGCATCGAAGCTTGATCTTTCAGTTCGGCATCGGTCGAAATCCACGCGGCCCCTGGATCGCGCTGGCCGGGACGTCCCTTCATGTCGACGTCCCCAGGCCCATTGTGATGGTCCGCGCCCTGTCCTGATCATCGCCTGCCATTCGGCGGGTCGGTTCCGGCTTTCGTTTGATTTATTGCTGATCTTTCCTGCATGTTTTCACTGGAGGTCTCCATGCGTCATCCTCGCCGCTTCAGCCCTGCGTTCGACTCGCTCCAGGACCGGATTGTCCCCTCCTCGGTCGTCGTGGCGCCCACCACCACGACGACCGTCGCGATCGTTGCCGATGAGACCGGTAGCCCGTGCGATGCGCCCTCGGGTGACGACAGCTACCCGCTGATCCTCTCGCCGCCCCCTTCGGCCCCGAACCCGATCCCCACCCTCTGCTGAACCGGTAAAGAATCCGCCGATAACATCCTTTCGCCTCGACTTGCTGCCTATTAAGGGATGGTCGCAGGCGGTTTGCCCGAAAAGTCACCGGTTTTCTGCATCAAGAACTCTCTTGAGTGGCCAAAAAAAGGAGGTTAATCCAGGGAAATTGGGGATGATGCCGTCCAGCCGGCTATTTTTGCCGTGAACTACCTTCCCACCTTCGAGTTGACGAGGCTACAATGTCCTCGATGGTGTGATACTGGGATGGTGGATAAGCACGTGGTCGTCGGGCCCGGTTCCGGCCAGGCGGCGCGGCTTGCTCGCCCAAGGGGGGGTATTTCGCCATGACGATGATGTCGAGCGCGGAGATCAACGTCGACCTAGCCGAGATACTGGAGGCCGCGCATCGCGGAGACCAATCTGCGTGGGAGGTACTCTTCCGGGAGTGCTACCCCAAGGTTCGTCGCGTGGTGAGGCGCAAGCTGAACCGCCAGATGCGGAACCTCTACGATTCGACCGACTTCGCCAGCGACGTGATGAAGAGCCTGGCGGCCAATTTCGGCCATCTCGACTTCCGATCGATTGATTCCCTTTTCGCCTTCCTGGCTCAGGTGGCCGAGCAGAAGGTGATCGATGAGTACCGCCGGCGCAATTCGCTGAAGCGGGATATGACGCGCGAGCGCCCAATCCATTCGGGTGGGCCCGATGCGGGACCGGTGCAACTCCCGTCCGATGAGCCAACGGCCAGTCAGGTGGCCCAGGCCAATGAGGTCCACGAGCGCCTGCTCTCTCGAGTCGACGAGACCGAGCGGACCATCATTGAGCTCAAGCAACAACGGTACTCCAACGCCGAGATCGCGGAACGGACCGGCTGGAACATTCGGCGTGTCCAACGGTTTCTGAAAGACCTCCAGGATTCGATTCAGGATTCGGGAGGTTGAAAATGAAGTCGCTCCTCGCCTCGGTCCGCAGTGTTGGCGGACTCGACCGCGTGGATCACGCCGTGCAATGGCTGGAAGACGAGTGGCGAAGGCACGGCGAGGTCTCGCTGGAGCGCGTCTGGTCGGAGCAAAAAGGGCTCTTCGAATCGGCCGCCGACGAGTCGGTGGTCGTCCTCGCGGAGTTGATCCGGACCGATTTACGGTGCCGTTTCGCGCGAGGCCAGTCCCCGGCCGTCGCTGACTATCTCGAGCGATTCCCGGAACTCGGACGTTCCGACAGTCGGGTCTTGAGCCTGATCTACGAGGAATTTTGCCTTGCCGAGGAGCGTGGCGACCGGTTGGATGTCGATGCCTTTTGCAATCGGTATTCCCGCTGGAAAGACTCGCTCGCCTCGCAACTCCAGTATCACCATCTCTTTAGCCAGGCCGCCTCGACTCGACCCAAACCGATCCCGTTCCCGGAGCCGGGCGATTCGTTCGAGGAATTCGAACTGACGGCCCTCATTGGCCGAGGAGGGACAGCGCGCGTCTTTCTGGCCCGCGACCTCTCGCTCGGCGGCAAGCAGGTCGTCCTGAAGGTCTCGCTGGACCGGGGCCGTGAGCCCCAGGCCCAGGGAGCGCTGGACCATCCGCATATCGTCCCGGTCAACTCGGTCGTCTTCGACGACGACGGGATGCGCGGGCTCTCCATGCCCTACCGCCCTGGTCTTCCGCTCGACGAGGTCATTCGCCGCGTCGCCCCGGCCTCCCGGCCCCGCGACGCTCTGGCCCTCTGGCGAGTCCTGGTGGAGCCGACGTCCGCCGAGCCTGGTTGCGAAGGCCCAGCATCCGACGTCCCCCTCTCCGGTCCGAAGGGGGATGGGTGGGAGGGATTCCCCGTCCGAGGGACCTATGCTCAGGGCGTTGCCTGGGTCGTGAAGGTGATTGCCAGTGCCCTGCATTACGCCCATCTCCACCAGACCTTTCACCGCGACGTCAAGCCGGCCAACGTTCTGCTGACTCTCCAGTACGGGCCGCAACTCCTCGACTTCAACCTGGCCGAGTCTCCCCACTCCGCGGCCCAGGCCCAGGCGGCCATGCACGGTGGGACTCTCCCTTACATGGCGCCCGAGCAGATCGAGGCGTTCCTCAACCCGGACCATTGGGGCCGGGTCGGTGCCCGGGCGGACATCTATTCCCTCGGCCTGGTCCTTCGCGAGCTGCTGACCGGCCAGGCCCCGGACATCCCGGCCGAAACCCTGGCGCCTGCCCGGGCGATGCGGGTCTTGCTCGATCGCCGACCCATGCTGGACGTCTCGGTCCGGCGTTCGAACCCGGCGATCCCGCACGCTCTGGAGGCGATTGTTGGTTGTTGCTTGAAGGTTCCCGTCGAGGAACGCTACCCCGATGCGGGGGCCCTGGCCGAGGACCTCGGCCGATTTCTCCGGAGAGAACCGCTCCGACACGCGGTCAATCCCTCCCACCCCGAGCAACTGGCCAACTGGGCGATCCGGAATCGGTCACGCCTGGCGATCGCGGCGACGCTCGCCACAATCCTCGCCACCGTCGCCCTCGGCTATCGATGGACGAGGCCCGATCGTCCCGTGGTCTCCATCGCCGACTCGATCGACCTCCGCTCGGCCATCGCGCTCCTCGATCGACACAACCATAAGGCCAGTCAGGAAATCCTCCGTCGGCTCGTCGCTCTCTATCCCGACTCCAGCCTTCCCAGAGCGTATCTCGGCTTCGCCTACGATGCGGAAGGCCACGAACGCGACAGCGACGAGTCGATCTTACCCACGATCGATCGCCCCGAGGCTCTCCAGGAACTCGTCGCCTGGAGCCCGCACGACCCCCGCCTCCTCACCCGGCTCCGGAGCTTCATCGACCATCGCTTTCAGGTCGTCTCCCGGATCGAAAAAGATGGCCTGGCCGAGGACATCCCTGGCAGAGCCCTGGAAGACCAGAACCGATTGGCAAGGTGGGCCGCGACGATTGCGCTGGGGGTCAATCCGGAATCACTCGAATTCCACTTCGACCTCGCCACGGCCGACCAGGAACTGCGCCGCTACGATGACGTGATCGCCCTGGCGAGCCGCGCCCTGCTCTCGCTCGATCGAGAGGCCCAGCAACACCGGGATTCTCTGCACCGCCTGGAGGCGCTGGACGTGAAGGCCAACCGGTGGCGGTGGCTTCGGGCCCGGGCCTACATCATGCGGGCCGAGCAGCAGCGGTCGAAAGGCCTCGACCTGGCTCTCCGCGACCTCGCCCTCGCCGATGCCGACCTCGACGCCAGCATCAAGTATCTCTTAAGCCACTCGCGAGTGACCAACGAACAGGTGACGTTCCACCGAATCCGGCTGGTGGCGTCGATGAAGCGAATAGAGTTGCTTCTCTCGGACCGCCCCAATTTTCCAGGGGCCAGGGCCGAGCTCGCCCGAGCCCGCGAGGTATTGAAGCGCTACGACGATTACGCGGAGCATTCCCACCACGCCCAGGATCGCGCTTTCGGGATCCAGAAACGCAAGGAACTCGACGAGCTCGATATTCGGTCTCGCAAGCAGAAGGACGATTCCGGCCGTTTCGATTCCCGTTCCGTCCGAGGAGGACGACGAGTGATCGAGCCCGCCCGCGAGCTCTCATGAACGACCTCATCACGCAAATCTGGTCCGGGCTACGGGATGCCGGGCTCCCCGAGGTGATGCTTTACCTCCCCGATGGCACCGCCTACCGATGCCACTGGGACGATACCGCACAGGTCGGCACGATTCGGGTCGCGTTGCTAGCCGACCAGGATCGGAAGATCGTCCGGCTGGTCCCGGTCGATCAGTGTCAGGGGATCGGGATCGCCAGCCCAAAGGGAATCGACCCAGCCGGCTATCGTTCGTTTGTCCGCGGCAAACTGGAGGAGCGCTTCGCCGGCAATGGGCCGGGGTCGCCGCCAGACCGCGACGCCTGAGACCGTGGATGGAACCGCGCGTGTACTTGCTGGAGCCGGCTCAACTCGACCCGCGTATAAATCTGGGTCGTGGCGATGGAGGCATGGCCCAGCATTTCCTGAACGGCCCGAAGATCCGCACCTCCCGCGAGGAGGTGGGTGGCGAAGCTGTGCCGGAGCGTGTGCGGAC
>DAIDJI010000128.1 GCA_027451455.1 Planctomycetales bacterium
CGGAGTTCGCCGCCGACATCGGCGCCATCCTGGCGACGCGCCGTCCGAGATCCAACGACGAGCAGCCGATCTGGGCCGCGCATGTTGCGGCGATCGAGGAGGAAAGCGGCGGAGTGATCCAGTACGAGACCGACCGCGCCCGCTTCCTCGGCCGCGGCCGAACCGTCGCCAACCCCGCCGCCATCGACCCCGGCGCCACGCTCTCGGGAACGGCCGGGCCAGTGCTCGACCCCATCTTCAGCCTCCGACGCCGGATCAAGCTCGATGCGGGCGGGACGGCCGTCCTCTCGTTCATCACCGCCTTCGCCGAATCCCGCGACGAGGCCATCGATCTCGCCGATCAGTTCCGCGAGATCACCGCGACCACCCGCGCCTTCGAACTCGCCTGGGCCCGGATCCAGGTCGAGCACCGGCATCACGACCAGTCGGGCGCGGAGGCCCACCTCTACCAGCGGCTCGCCGCCCACGTGGTCTTCGCCGGTAGTGCCCTGCGGGGCGACCCCTCAGCGCTCCAGCGCAACCGGCTGGGCCAGCCGGCCCTCTGGCGGTTCGGGATCTCGGGCGACCGGCCGATCGTCCTCTCCCGAATCGGCGACGGCGGCGAACTCAACCTCGCCCGACAACTCATCGCCGCTCATGCGTATCTAACCGCGCGCGGACTCGACTTCGACCTCGTCCTCCTCGACGAACAGGCCGGCAGCTACCTCGACATCATCAACCGGCAATTGCTCGACGCCGTCCGCGCCAGCGGTTCGGCCGACCGGCTCGACAAGCCCGGCGGCGTCTTCCCCCGACGCGCCTCGCAGATGACCGAGGAAGAACGCACCTTGCTGGAGGCCACCGCACGCGTCGTCCTCGTCGGCGACCGCGGACCACTCTCGACCCAGCTCGACCGGACCGACCTCCACGCGCCGGCCCCCCCGCGATTCACCCCGACCCGCGACCCGGTCGCCTATCACGACGAGCCGGTCCGGCTCCCCGGCGACCTCCTGTTCGCCAACGGTACCGGCGGCTTCACGCCCGACGGCCGCGAGTATTGCATCCTGATCGAGGGCTCGCCGCCCCCCTCGGTAGGCCGGAACGGACCGCTCTCCCACGGAATCTCCCTGACCCCGTTGCCCTCCGCACACCTCCGGCTCCCGCCGGCCCCCTGGGCCAACGTCGTGGCCAACGCCAACGCCGGCTTCGTCGCCACTGAGGCAGGGCCCGGCTTCACCTGGACGGCCAACAGCCAGGGCAACCGGCTCACACCCTGGACCAACGACCCCGTCTCCGACCCGCCCGGCGAGGTGATCTACCTCCGCGACGAGGAAACCGGCGAGTTCTGGTCGCCAACCCCACTCCCCATCGCCGGACCCGAATCCACCCTCGTCCGACACGGTCAGGGCTACACCACCTATCAGAAAATCACCCACGGAATCGAACACGAGCTGACCCTGCTCGTCCCGACCGACGACCCCGTCAAGCTCTTCCGCCTCCGACTCCGCGCCGGCGGCGAGGGCGGCCCACGCCGCATCTCGGCCACATTCTACGCCGAGTGGGTCCTCGGCCCGAACCGAGACGCCTCCTCAATGCACGTCGTCACCGAGATCGACGAGGAAACCGGCGCACTCCTGGCCCGCAACGCCTATCGAATCGACCTCGCCGACCGCGTCGCCTTCGCCGATGTCGACCGCCGGCCAAGATCGCTCACCACCGACCGCCTCTTCTTCCTCGGCCGGCACGGCTCACTCGCGGCACCCGCAGGCATGTCCCGCGCCGGGCTCGCCGAACAACTCGGCGCCGGCTTCGACCCCTGCGTCGCCATCCAGGTCCAGATCGACCTGCGCCCCGGCGCCTGGGCCGAGGTCGTCTTCCTGCTCGGTGAGGCCGACGACCTCGAATCGGCCCGCGCCGTCGTCCGCCGACACCGCGAGCGCGGCCGCGCTGAGCGAACCTTGACCGAGGTCCGCGAATACTGGGACCGCATCCTCAGCGCCGTCCACATCCGAACGCCCGACCCCTCCATCGACCTGCTGGCCAACCGATGGCTCCTCTATCAGGTGCTCTCCTGCCGATATCTGGGCCGATCGGGCTTCTACCAGTCGGGCGGTGCCTTCGGCTTCCGCGACCAGCTTCAGGACGTCCTCGCCCTGGTCCACTCATCGCCCGAGATCACCCGAGCCCACATCCTCCGCGCAGCCGGGCACCAGTTCCTCGAAGGCGACGTCCAGCACTGGTGGCACCCTCCGGTCGGCCGGGGCATCCGGACCCACATCTCCGACGATCCCGCCTGGCTCGCCCTGGCCGCCGGCCATTATGTCGAGGTGACCGGCGACACCAGCCTCCTCGACGAGCCGGTCGACTTCCTGAGCGCTCCGCCCCTGAAGCCCGGCCAGGAAGACGATTACGGACTCCCCGACCACGCCCACAAGCCGGCCTCCCTTTATGACCACATCTTGAAGGGTCTCGACCGCGTCGACCGCCCCGGTCCACACGGTCTCCCACTGATCGGACACGGCGACTGGAACGACGGAATGAACCGCGTCGGCGCCGGCGGCAAGGGCGAGAGCGTCTGGCTCGCCTGGTTCGCAGCGGTGGTCTTCCGCCGAATCGCCACAATCGCCGAGGCACGCGGCGACACCGCCAGGGCAGCCCACCTCCGCAATCGCGCCGAGGCCCTGGCCTCGGCCTGCGAGGCCTCTGCCTGGGACGGCGATTGGTACCGCCGCGCCTACTTCGACGACGGAACGCCCCTGGGCTCATCGACCAACCCGGCCTGCCAGATCGACTCGCTCCCGCAATCGTGGGCCGTGCTCGCCGGAACGGCCAACCCCGACCGCGCCCGACGCGCGATGGAATCGGTTGACCGCCTGCTGGTTGACCGCGAGGGCCGACTGATCCTGCTCTTCACCCCGCCGTTCGACGCCGAGCCGATGGACCCGGGTTACATCAAGGGTTATGTCCCGGGGATCCGGGAGAATGGCGGCCAGTACACCCACGCCGCAACCTGGGTGATCCAGGCCTTCGCCGCGCTCGGCGAGGGCCAGCGCGCCTTCGAGCTACTCTCGCTGATCAACCCGATCCGACACGCCGACGACCCAGCCTCGGTGGAGTTGTACAAGGTCGAGCCTTACGTGGTGGCGGGCGACGTCTACGGCCGACCGCCGCACGTCGGCCGGGGCGGTTGGACGTGGTACACGGGCTCGGCCTCGTGGCTCTACCGGACCATCGTCGAGTCGATCCTCGGCCTGAAGCGCCAGGGCGACCAGCTCGCCATCGAGCCCTGCATCCCGCGCGAGTGGACCGGCTTCTCGATCGACTATCGATACGGCTCAACCACGTATCGAATCGAGGTCGCCAACCCGCGCGGCGTGGAGTCGGGCACCACGGACGTCCACCTCGACGGCCGCCCCCTACCCGACCGCCTCATCCCCCTGACCGACGACGGCCGCAACCACGAGGTCCGCGTCTCGATGTAATCCATATCAGGAAATCAGGAGGAACCACGAAAAACACGAAGGACACGAAAGAAGACGAACCACAAGCGGGACGCAAGCCTCAATTGAACATGCCAACTGCAATCAAGACTCTTGAATCTTGAATCTTGAATCTTGAATCTTGAATCTTGAATCTTGAATCTTGAATCTTGAATCTTGAATCTTGAACCGAGTCTACCCGCCAACGATCGGCCCGTCACAGGCCCTTGGTCTTTTTTCGTGCCCTTCGTGTTTTTCGTGGTTCCTCTTAATGACGTGGTTCCTCTTTATGACGTGGTTTCTCTTTATTAAATCAAACAGTTCAACCGTAGTTACCGTGCTGGTCCTCGTGCTGTGGAGCGCGGGGATCGGGTCGATCGTCCTGGACGTCCTCCGAGGCGCACCCCTGGATCAGGATCACGACCGCCACCAGGAACCACCGCCACATGGCAACCCTCCCCGATCCAGCAGTCCGCGCGCATCGATCCATTTGGGCGCGGAGGGTATCGGAGAACGGTCCCGGGATCAAGGCCGGGTTCCGCTCGGTCCGGCTTCTGACGGCGGGGCCGGGCGATGTCGGGGCAACTCGGCCTTGAAGTCGCCCAGGCTCGGCCATCGCACCGGCTCGTTCAGGTCGACTTCCGCGACCGCGACCGTCCCCCAGTCCCGGGCCGTCGCGATCGGCTCGCCGGTGTGGTCGAAGATGGCCGAGATCATCCAGTTGCGCGAGACATCCTCATACGTGCTGCTGACGAGATAAACATGGTTCTCGCACGCTCGGGCGCGCGCCAGCATCGGGTTGCAGCCCCAGACCGGCCAGGCGATCACCTCGGCGCCTCGGTTGCTCAGCTCGCGTGCCACCTCGGGAAAGAATCCGTCGTAGCAGACCATCATCCCCACGGTACCAAACCGGGTCGAAAAGACCGGATAATCGGTGCCCGGTGTGATCCCGCCATCGATCTCCCCGCGCGGCAGGCAGACCTTGCGATACTTCCCGACCAGCTCCCCATCCGGCCCGATCAGCACGGCGACATTCGAAAGCAGTCGCCCATCGCGCTCAACCAGGCCCGCGACGATATAGAGGTGATGCTCCTTCGCGAGCCGCCCGAAAAAATCGGTCGACGGCCCCGGCACCGTCTCGGCGACCTCGGCAAACGACTTGTGCAATCCGGCGTAGGTAAGTGTCTCGCCCAGAACCACCAGATCGGCCTTCTTGCGGGCGGCCTCGGCGATGAGGGGCTCATACATCTTTCGGTTATCCTCGGGCGTCTTGCCGCCGGACGGCCGGAAATGCACGGTCGCCAGCCGGACCTTCCTCGGCGCCGGTGGCTGCGACTCGACGAGCGTCGGAACGCCCCAGCAAACCAGGCTCTCCGGCGCCCATCTCAGATGCAGTTCGACAATCGCCCGCGAGGCCCGCGACGGCGCCCGATACGTCCCGGAAACCTCGGTCCAGCCGCGAGCATCGGCGCCCCGGGTGGCGGGAAACTCGGGCTCGGCCATCGACGTGAAGCCGTGAAGGACGTTCAACCGCGGCGGATGATCGAGCGGGACCGACCGGCCTCGATCATCGGTCCACCGGATCTCGGCGACAACGCTCCGCCGGGGAACGGCGACGCCCCCGGCCTGGTAATCGGTCCGAAAGCGATACCAGCGACCGCCGACAATGGAAAACTCCCTGCGCCAGCATCCGTCGAGGCCCTCGCGACGATCGGCCGAGATGACCAGCCCACCGCGACCATCGGGCCCGCCTGCTGGCTTGTAGGCGAACGCCGGCCGGATCTCGTCCCGGAGCGAGGCGCCCGACCACCCCTCGGGAGCCGTCGAGGCGCTCGACGGCTCTCCCCCGCCTCGCGACGTCCCGACGACGAGCAGAAGCCCCGCCATCGCGATCGCCGCGCGAAGTCCCACGATGCGACCCAGCTCGTGCCCAACACGTCCGTTCATGGGAACCCTCCCGCCGGTATTGCCCGGCCCTATCGAGATGCAACCTCGACAGGATATCCGAGCCTTCCCCGTCCGGACGAGCCCCCATCTCCCGAAGAAACGCCGCGGGTTCGAAATTCCGACTCACCCGAAGCGCGACCCCGTCCCGCCCGCTCGCCAGCCCGGCCGACCCCGAAGCGTTCCTGGCCGCTTTCAAAGCGTGAACTCTGAATAACGGGTTTTGACACACAACGCCCAGGACGGCCACCTCACCCATGCCGACGCATGGGACCTACCCTCCAACGAAGACGGATAACCTGGCGCTGCAGCGGGCCCGGCCCTCCGCGTTACGTCTCGGTCGGCGCTGCGGCCGCCAGGCGGATCATGTAAGCTAGAGGGCATCGATTCTCGAACGGAGGTGCCCCATGTCCCTGACCATCGACGTCGATCTCCCGGCGGACCTGGCTCGACTCCGACTCCCGACGGCCGTCGCCTCGCGACTCCAGAGCCTCCTGGATCGTCAGGACGCCGGTGATCCCCTGACCGCCGAGGAGCGGGCCGAGGCCGAGGGACTGGCCGATCTCGCCGACCTCCTGACCCTCCTGCGGTTGCGGGCCGAGCGGCCGCGTTCATGAGCGACATCCCAACCCCGCTACGGGAGCGGGTCGTGCAGCGGGCTGGCAATCGTTGCGAGTACTGCGGACTCTCGGGCCTGGGCGGGGAAAAGGTGCCTGGAACCGTTCTTAAAGACCCGGCTCCGCGACCTGCTAGCATCCCGGCTAAAGGATTCGGGACACATTATTCCGGCCCCGCCGAGGAAAAAAGGTGCGTGATGCTTGACTATTACCGGGCCAAGATGAGGACCATTGAGGATTTATTCGGTCGGCCGTTTCTTGAGAAGAAGTCCGATCATCTTCTCAGGCCCTCGGGCAGAGGTCAGCATCCGATCCGGTTCCACTATGCGATGTCAAGGAATCTGCTCAGGAATCCAGGATCGAGGGAGCATCCTTTCCTTAATGAAAGCCTGGCCTACATCTCCGCCATCGCGACAGCTATCGAACAAACGCACGGCCTGCCGGGATTCGACTCGGAGATCCGTGACTCGCTGAAGCGATGGGATGAGTTTGAGAACACCGCTTATGAGATGAGGATCGGGGCCATGTGTGCGGAGATGGGTGAGGCAGAGTTCATCCTTCGGCAACCGAAGCTGCGGACGCCGGACGTTAAGGTCACTCGTAACGGCGTCACGGTCCTGGTGGAATGCAGGAGGAAGCAACGTCTCATCTCCAGCTCTATTCACCTCGACTCCCAGAACCGCCTCTCGGAAGCCGTGCAAGGATTGGCGAAAGAGCGAGCATCGGGGTATGATATTCTGATCGTCATACTGGGGACCGCCCAATCGGCGATCGATGTCTCTTTGGAGGGGGCCGCGCACCTGGTCACAAATCGAACGCCCGGCATCATATACCACGAAAAGCAGGGTGTCTGGGTCTCGGTCCAGGACGGCGTTCCTCCACCGCCTTTTCCGACTGAGCCCGGGAAGGTCGGGTTGTGGTTGAACGCCGGCATGACTTGCGGGAGGAGCAGCATGCTCGTGAAGCTCGACGAACAGGGGAACGTGGAGATCGGCCAGAGTTCGAGGATCCAGGTTGTGGCCCTCGACTCGCATCGCTTCAGCACGGTCCTCTCCAGCTTCAACGACAAAAGGCAACATGGCCAATTGTACGGCGTCCATCCGGGGGTCGTGGCCATCGATCTCGACCTGGCCCATCTTCATCCCGACCATCGCCTGTTGTATCTGAACATCGTCGGGAGGATGATGCTTCGCCGGGCGTGGTTCCAAGGGTCCAACAGTTCGATCGCTGGTATCCTGCTGACGGCGTGGCCAGCATGGTGTGAGTTGGAGTATGATGGAAACAGACACCTTGTGGACGCCCTACTGACATGCCGAGTGACGCCAGGAGGGAGTGCCATACCGGACTGGTTTTGTGCCAATAAAATGGCCCTAGAAAAGCATGAAGGTGCGACTCAAGCGTGATTATGGGAGGTGAAAAAGGTGGGCACGAACAAAGGTGTCAGGAACCGATTAGACGTCGTGCTCGATCTTGAATAGCGGTTCCTGACAGCTTAATCTGGGGCCCGATCGTGATCGTGGGTCTCTGACATGGTGAGAATCCATAAAAGGGAAGTTGGGCTAAGGATCCGTCTGGGAGCTTACCGTCAGCGCCTCACATCTTCATAAGTACGGCTCGCTCCGGGCATAGTAGTAACCTCGCCCTGCAGCGGACCCGGCCCGCCGTGGCGCTTTCTGGTACAGTCAAGCCCGCCCCCGGCTGGCCGGTCAGCGGAACTTTGGCGATCCAGCGGACCCGCCTAGCGGCGGGCCGCCGAATTTAGGCGTTTGACGGCAGAGGTCGCCGTCGTGGTGCTCTTCCCAGTCCTGAGATGTTGCATCCGCGTCCAAGTGGCGTTACGTTGAAAATGTAACCTCCGCACCCGCCGTCGGAACCGTTTGGAGAACTGTTTTGTACCTCATGTATGTCGATGAAAGCGGCGACTCCGGCTTACCAGCAGACAAGTCGCCGACTCGATATTTTTGCCTATCAGGAGTGGTGATCCACGAATTGCGTTGGCGCGAGGTTTTGTCGGAATTGACCAATTTCCGCCGCTTGCTGAAAAGGCGTTACGGAGTTTATCTCAACGACGAATTACATCACGCCGAGATGGTTGGTAAGACCAAAAAGCTGGCGGCGTCCTTGAAAAGCCTTCACAAGCATCAGCGATTGGCGATTATCCGTCATCATGCAGATGAGTTGGCAAAAATTCACGATATAAATGTGATCAATATTATAGTCGATAAAGCGACGGGCAAGCTTCTTGATAAAGAGGCGGTTTTCCGTGGGGCGTGGTTTCGATTATTTCAACGGTTTGAGAATACCATCCAGCACCGCAATTTTCCCGGCCTAAAGAACCCTTCGGAACGCGGCATGGTCTTTCCCGATAGCACGGACGGTGAGAGACTGCGACGTTACCTGAATCAGATGCGGGTACGGAATCCCATCAAAATTCCTGGGCAATCAGGCAGTTTCAATTTCAATGATCGGCCGATCGCTTCGTTGATCGAAGACCCGATCCCTCGCGAGTCGCATCATTCCTATTTCGTTCAGGCAGCGGACATCTGCGTGTTCTTGCTAAAGCAATTCATCGAGCCAAGTAGTTTCATGAAAAAGCATGGGGGCAATGCATATTTCCGGAGACTTGAGCCTGTACTTTGCAAGGTGGCGAGCTATAGCGACCCGCTGGGGATTGTGCGGTTATAAAAAAATGGGGCCTCCTTGCGGAGGCCCTGGTGGCTCCTACTACCCGAACTACTCGGGGTTCAGAACCACTAGTATTATACTCCGAATGTCTCGGCATGGCAACCGCAAGAAGTTGGATTTTCCTGAGTTGCGACGCCATAACGCTCGTCAAATCAGCAGCCTGCCTGGTCTCCGAAGGCCGCCTCTCATGAAGCCGCTGAAGTCAAGCCCCCGCTGACCGAAAAATTATAAAAGGTGTCAGGACCCCTTCTTGACTCCCGGCCGCGCGACCTGTTAGCATGCCGGGTATGGGAAGACCTCAACGCAATGCCGAGGGCGGCCTGATCTACCACGTCCTCAACCGGGCGAATGCCGGCCTGACCCTCTTCGACGATGACGAGGATTACGCCACCTTCGAGCGGGTCCTCGCCGAGGTGATCGCCCGTCAAAAGATGCGGCTGCTGGCCTATTGCCTCATGCCCAACCACTTTCACCTCGTACTCTGGCCCCGCGCCGATGGCGACCTCTCCCAATTCATGCGGTCGGTGACTCTCACCCACACCCAGCGATGGCATGCCCACCACGGGACCGCCGGGACCGGCCATCTCTACCAGGGTCGATTCAAATCGTTCCCGGTGGAATCGGACAATCACTTCCTGACCGTCTGCCGCTACGTGGAGCGGAACGCCCTGCGGGCCAACCTGGTCGAACGGGCGGAGGACTGGCGGTGGGATAGCCTCGCGGCGCGTCGGGCCAAAGGGGAGAAGGAACGTCCGGCCCTGACCCCCTGGCCGATCGATCGGCCGCGGGACTGGAAGGCCCGGGTCAACCGCCCGTTCGGCTCGGCGGAGGAAGACGCGGTGCGCCGGAGCCTCCAGCGCGGCCAGCCGTTCGGCTCCGAATCGTGGCAGGCCGCCGTCGCCGCTCGGCTGGGGCTGGAGTCGACGTTCCGCCCCCGGGGCCGTCCCCGCAAGGACGGAGGCGCGACGGTCCAGCGTTGATGCCACCGGTCGGGTTCGGAGCCCGACCGGAGCGGCAACCCGAGCCGAGGTCGCGAATCCGCAGGACGCCCCGACCACCCCGGGCCGTTTCGCCCCTTCGTGCCTCTGGATCTCCCGGACTCGACGGGTCAGGTCAAAAATCCGGCTGAGATCGCGAAAACCCGAAAAGACGAAAACGCGAAACGGAGATTCCTCGGCAACTGCCGGTCGTAGGTGGTCTCCCCGCCGCGCGCATCGCCAGCGGGAGCCAGCGTCTCAATCCACGATCAAACGACCCATCGCGATCGACGAAACCAAACGCCCTTGTAGGAGGGAGCTCCTGCTCCCGACCCGGACGCAGCCTTAACCAGCCACGCAGATCGCCGGCTGGAGCCGGCTCCTACAGGGCTACACCCGCCGGTCGGAGGTGATCTCCTCGCCCCACGCATCGCCAGCCACGCAGATCGCCGGCTGGAGCCGGCTCCTTCTATGAACGCAGTTCATTCAATGGGGATGAAAAGCATGGAGGCGTTCATCCCCATCTACAGGGCCACACCCGCCGGTCGAAGGTGATCTCCACACCCCACGCATCCCCAGCGGGTCCAGCTTCCCAGTCCACGATCAAACGGACCATCGCGATCGTCGAAACCAAACGCCCTTGTAGGAGGGAGCTCCTGCTCCCGACCCGGACG
>DAIDJI010000129.1 GCA_027451455.1 Planctomycetales bacterium
TAGGCCGGGTCGGGTGTGGGGATGGTCATCACGGGCGTCGAGGGCGGGCGGGATTCCGTCCCCCTGACGGGTTTCCCCTGGGCGTTGAGCACTCCGCCTCGTCCCGTGTAGATGGTCTCGCCGTCCGGGCCGGGAGCAAGATGATTGAGACCCTCGTGATTGTAGATCCCCTGGAGATTCCTCCCGCGCACGGCGAGCGTCTGGAACCCCGAGGGCGTTCCGTGTGTCTGCCAGATCCCGAAGAGTTCACCACCGGATGAGGCGCGAACGTGGACGCGTTCGGTGAGGAACGGATGGAGCAAGAGACTGCCTCCCGAGGGGGAGACGTTGCCGATCCCCTGAGCGCCTCCGTTGGTCAGGAGACCGACCTTCAGGACCTTCAATGTCGCGGTGTCGAGGAAGCTGAACCGGGATCGCTCGCCGAAATTGTTGCCCGAATTTGGGAGCCAGACCGCCAGGAGCGGGCCCTCGGAATCGTGGCCCATGACCAGGCCCTTGAGTCGCCCCCGGATCGGCGATCGGAAATTTCGCGAGGGCTGGTCGAGCGCCTCTAGGTCCAGGCGCTCGATGAAGTTCTGGTCGGGGAAGGCGATGAAGACCTGCCGGGAACCGGCGGCCACAAGGGCGTTCGACGAGGGGAGCGGGATCGTCTTGATGACGTTCGCCGCGTTGACGTCGAAGACGGCCAGTTTGTGGGCTTCCTTGAGAGTCAGGATCAGGTAGCGCCCGCCCCCGCCGACGACCACGTCGTCGATCGTCCCGTCGACGCGGCGGACCAGTGGCTCGTCCTCGGGCCGGGCGTCGGGACGCCGGAGCGCCGTGGCGGGCAGGGCGAACTCGCGCACTGTCCTGTCCGAGAACGACCAGAAGAACCGGCTGCCGTCGGGAGTGAAAGCCCCGAACTGGGGGTTTCCGTCCAGGGGGATCTGGCCGAGCGCGCGACCGTCGGACAGGTCCCAGATGCGCAACATTCGCTCGGGCCAGCTTCCGGAGATGAGGACCCGACCGTCGGGCGAGACGGCGAGCGAATCGGCCTTCGCGGTATGGCCGCGCAACTGGAGCACCTCCCGGCCGCTCTCGACGTCGAAGATCCGGACGAGATGGCCGACCGAGGTCACGATCGCGCGGCGGCCGTCCGGCGAGAAGAGGGCGTGCAGGGCGAGTTCCGGCTGGCCCGGGAGTCTCCGGAGTTCTCGTCCCGTCTCGACGTCCCAGAGCCGCGCGGACTGATCCGACGAGGAGGAGAGCGCGATCTTGCCGTCGGGCGAAACGGCCAGCGCGTCAATGATTCCCGTGTGTCCGCGCCACCGGGCGATGACCCGACCGTCGTCCAGGTCGCGGACCCAGATGTCGAGATCGGTTCCGACCTGGAAGTGTCCCCGCTCCCCGCCGCCGGAGAGGCAGCGGCGGCCATCGGGCGTGAATGCGACCGCCATGATGTGATCGGTATGGCCCGTGAACTCGCGAAGGAGCTGCCCCCGCTCCAGGTCCCAGAGCCGCAGCACCTGATCCGCGCCGCCGGAGAGGCAGCGGCGGCCGTCGGGGGAGATGGCCAGAGCGATCACCCCGCCTCGGTGGCCTCGCAACGTGTGCAGGGTGGCGCCGCTGGTCGGGTCCCAGACGCGGATGACCCCATCGAGATCGCAGGTGACCAAAAATCGGCCATCCCGCGAGAGGGCCAGGTTCACAACCTCGTTGGTATGGCCGAGGAGCCGCCGGAGCTCGCTCCGCGACGGAGCGGGCGTGGCGTCACCGAGCTTCGCCTCTCCCATCGCGATTTCCGGCGGGCGGATGGAACCGCCGGCCCCCCGCGGGACACCATCGACATCGAGGGTGCCTCCCATCGTGACCAGCCCGTCATCGGGCGGACCCTGTGGGGCGGCGATCATCGGCAGGGAGGGGTTGCCCGGGACAATCACGCCGCCTCGCCTGACCCGCACGACGCCAGGCGCCGGAGCGCCCGCGAAGTCGGCCTTCTTCAGGACGGTGGCGAGGACCTTCGTCCCCTGCTTGGCTTCCACGAGAGCCTCGATCGTCCGGATCGTCGGCGGTGTATCAAGGGGCCTCACGAGAATCTGGGAGGCTTCGTCCAGATCGACCGTGACGGACTTCTTGCCCACCAGAATCTTCGTCCTCCCCAGGCCGGTGATCGGGCCGACAGCCGCGGGACCGCGGCGGGGGAAAGCCCGCGGCACCGAGCCGCCGAAAAGCGTCTGGAGATCGCTGAGCAGGTACCGGACACCTCCGACCGATACGGTCCGGTCCTTGGCCTCGACCTCGACCGCTCGACCGTCCGGGAATCGGACATCCAGATGAACCTTCAGGTCCGGATCGTGCGGGACCGGCGTAACCTTGACGCGGCACAGCCCGTCCCCGATCGCCTGGGCCGTGAAGGACCGCGGCGCTCCGACACCGTTGGCGATCGTAACGGTGACCGAGAGCCTCTCGGGGAGCCGGGCCAGGGGCGTTGGGGGCTGGACCTTGATGGACCAGGTCACGGGCCGGGAGCGGTCCTTGTAGGCCAGCGGGGGCGGGTCGAAGACCAGGCCGGGCGACGCCAGGAACTCCGAGAGGCGGCCCACCGGGATCGCCAGGTTGATGGCCGCGCCCGGCACCGTGGCCACGGCGACACCGACGACCCGCCCCGCCTCGTCGACCACCGGACCACCCGAGTTCCCCGGATTGAGCTGATTATCGAACTGGATTCCTTCGAGCCGGCCCTTGTCCCGCCGCAGGGCGGTGATCCGGCTGCTGAGCACCGTGATGTCGGGATAGGCCTCATTGCCGACCTTCAGGCGGGACCCGTAGGGAAATCCGAACGTGACAATCGGGGCCGTCTCATGCAATGTGTCGTCTCGGCCCAGCTCGAGCGGCGTCAGCCCAGCGTCGCCGTCAACCTGGAGCAGCGCCAGGTCTTGCGCATCGTCCGCCCGCAGAACCCGCGCCCGGAGACGCCGCTGACTTTTCTGCCCAATCTCGATGATGAGTCGGACCGAGGTTCCGCCCCGAACGACGTGCGCATTGGTGATGAAAAGACCGGAGCGGTCGATACAGAACCCCGAGCCGGTCGCCCCGCCCCTGGCGGTGGTGACCTCGACCAGGGCGGTGGCCTTCTTGCCCCGCTCCACAACCTCGAGCGTGTGGTCTGAGAGACAGGGGATCGCCCTCAGGAAGAGGATGGCAAGTGACAATGCAAGCGATTTGGGCCTGGTCATGGGTAGACCCCCTGTTGAAACTCCGATGGATGACCGGAACGGGCTCTCTCACGATCAGGGGCAGGACGAGGCCCCGGAATGCAGCGCGATCGGGCGAGTATCTCTCGCTTCGCTGCACTCTGATCGCAGAACATGGATTGAACGCATCGTTTTCAGGGATCTTACAAAAGATCCTGAACCGCATGAAATGGGTGGGGGCCGGTTTCAGGATGGGAGCCGCGCCCAGACCCGGCTCAACCCGCGACAGGATCGCCCGGCCAATGGGTCAGGCCGGGCAAGGCGGCCGTCGAAGGCGCCGCTGCCGAACCTGCCTCCGATCGAGCGTCGGGATGACCCCGGAGCGAGATCGCGGGTCCTCCGTACGACGAGCGTCAACTCCCCGCGCGCAGGGATATCGGGATCGATCGGACGTGTCCGGCAATCGGACAGAAACCCGGACCGAGGAGGATGGCCTGCCGCTCGCCGGACGCCCGGAACTCCGTCGGCGGCGGGCATTTTCCTCAGCGCCGAGACGCATCAAGACGTCTTCCCGCACTCGTCACCGGGCGGCCCCGGTCACGTCCTCAAACCGCTCCTCACCGCTGATCGGGATCGTCCGGATCTCCCTGGCGTCCAGGTCCAGCGATTTTAGATCAACCACTCGAATCCGGCTGTTCTCATAGGTCCGGAAGTAGTACCGCAGGTTCTTCAGATCCGAGGCGCTGGTCCAGTGCGTGTAGTCGGCGACCGGCTTCCCCTTCTCCAGATTCCGTACCGCTCCCTTTGGGATGTCGAACTGGTTGAGGATGTGGAAGGCTTGCAGAACGCCCTCGCGGGCCGTCTCCACCGGCAGGGCTGACTGGGAAAACGCCACCGCCCGGACAAATCGCGAAGGCGGGGTAAAGTCGCCAGGGAGCCCGAGCAGCCCGCCTCCCTGGCCGAGCGCTTTCAGCCCTACTCCCGCGAGGTCGAGCTTCGGCACGTCGTTCACCGTCAAGTTGACGTAGTTGCTCAGGTTGGTTATGTGCCAGTCGAAGGCCGGCGAGTTCGACATCACGCCGAGCGGGTTCTCATGGACCTTCAGCTCGCCCCCAACGTGCTCCAGCACGACCGACCGGCCCGAGGCGTCGTTGACGATGAAGTGAAGCGGCGGGACAAACCCAAATTCCTTGAGGACCACCGCACCCACCCGGACGCCCCGGGCCGCCTCCACCGCCTCGCCCACGTTCGCCGATGTCCCCAGCAGAAACCCCGCCAGCTCGTGCGGCGCCAGGGCCCGCGATTCGTCCGAGGCCCCGATCGCCTGGTACTGGGCCGTTCCAGGGAAGTAAAAGACGCCGACGTGCAGACCCTTCTCATTCAGGCCGTCGGCGAAGAGAGGCCGACCGCAGGCGTTCATCCCAACGCTCGCGTACTTCGTCCTCCAGCGCAGGCCTGGCCTGCCGACCTCGGTCGATCCCACCTGATCCCGACCCCTGGGAACGACCATGATCTGAGAATGGATGTCCATGGCGAATTCGAGCGTCCGGGCGAAGATGACCGAGCCGTCCTTCGGCTTGATCGTGATCCCGGTACAGGCCCGAACGGGCGACGAGGAGGCGGTCATCAGGACCAGGACCATCGGGACGATGAGATGCGTTTGGTGGCGAGACATGGGTCGAACTTCCCCCTGGCTTCCCAAATCAGAGGCGGACCGAATCGCTCAACCTCAACCCACGAGACGACCCGCGACGCCGCTACCAGCGCCACCAGGACCGTCCTTCGTTGTGGTCTGGTCTCGCCGGGCTCCGATGCCTGGCGGAGAATTCGGAGATCGCTCGCGGACCCCTCTTCTCTTCCGGCCGTGCTCGCTCGCCGGTCTCGTCGGGCAGGAGGAAGCGGCCGGCGATCCTCCCCAGAACGCGCAAGGCAACGCCGCGCAAACCCTTGATCGCGAAGGAGACAGGGCCGATCCGGCTGGCTCGGCTCTCTCCGCGCAAGGAAAGAGGGAGCCGATCAGGACTCCCTCTACAGTGACTTCGCGGATCGAACCCGATTCGCGGGTCGATCAATACCGGCCGCCGCCGCCGCCGCCGCCGTAGCCGCCGCGACCACCGCCGCCGCCGCCTCCACCGCTACGACCCCGGCCGCCGCCGCCGCCGCCGTAGCCGCCGCCACCACCACCACCGCCGTAACCGCCGCCGCCACCCCCGCCACCGCGGGCTTCGCGGGCCTTGGCCTCGTTGACCGTCAAGCGACGGCCACCGTACTCGTGATCGTGGAGGGCGTCGATGGCGGCCTGGGCTTCGTTGTCGTTGCCCATCTCGACAAACCCGAATCCTCGGCTACGCCCGGTGTCGCGATCCTCCACGACCTGGGCGCTGACGACCTCGCCGTAGCAGGCGAACAGCTCTTCGAGGTCGGAACCGGTGGCCTGGAACGGCAAGTTTCCGACATACAGCTTCTTCAAGGCGCTTCTCACTCAATCGGACAAATCGGGACCCGTACGTTCTCGCGAGGTCCCAGGGGAACGGGGCCGAAGTGCCGGCCCGACTGGCAGGGAGGCGAGAGAAGCGGGCGAGGGCCGTTACCGATGGGTCCGACTTCGCGAGCTCGTTCGTACTCATCGCGGTATTATACCAACTCCTGGGCCGATGGAATCGTTTTTTTCGGGAAGAGTATCCGATTTTTTCGGTAAACCGGTCGAGCCTCGGGCCTCTCCAACCCAATCGGCCCCCTCAACCCGCCCAGCGCCCGGATCGCGAAGCCTCCTGCACGCCCCCGACGACGCCTCCCCAACGGGATCGCCGCCTCGGACTTCCGCCTTCCCACATTCGCGATGTTGAATAAAATCATCGCGCACGGCCGAAATCCGCCGGCCCGACACCCAGAACGGGCCATCCCCTCGCGGAAGACCTGGCCCAATCCGCCATGCTCTTCCCAGAAGCCAGGGGCGGGATAAACTAGAATGGAAAAGCTTCTCCCGTCGTGGCCCGCATCATCAGGGCGGCGATCGTCCGGGATCGCCAGGGTCCGATCGGAGACCGGACGCACCGGAGCAAGTGCATGATTCCCCAACTCCAGCACGCAAATGGACTGCCCTGGTTCTTCTGGATCGGTGTTCAAAGCTGGGAGTGTCGGGGCTGCGGCGCCACCGGCGACCAGCCGCCGTTTACCGATGTCGTCAGCTTCGCCCGGTGGGCCGGCGATATGAAGCGGGCGCACGCCAGATGCGGTCAGCCCCTCGTCCTCGCCAGTGGAGAGGTCGGCCACCCCCTCAACCCCGATCGATCCGAGCGCTAGCGAACTCTCCCGTCACGGCCTCGGCCAGTACATCATCAGACCGACACCCAGCAACGCAATCAGCGAACCGACCACATCGGCACGGTCGGGACGGTCGCCGTCCAGGCCCCACCCCCAGAGCAGCGAGAGTGCAATGAAAAAGCCGCCGTAAACCGCGTAGACCCGGCCGAACTGGCTCGGCTGAAACGTCGGAATGATCCCGTAGAAAATCAAAATCACCCCGCCCAGAAATCCCCACCACCCTGGCCAATCTTCCCTCCGCCATTTCCAGATCAACCAACCCCCGCCAATCTCGCAAACCCCGGCCACGACGAACAGCAGAACCGATCGCGCGACGTCCCCAGGATTCGGCATCCGATCCCCCCTTCCCTTCCCACGCCTTGACCTCGCGCTCCCTCGAAGCCTATATTTGCCCAGACGCATGGAAAAGACCACCCCGGATCCCCTGGCCGACTCCACCCGCCTGCTCAAGGCCTTCGCCGATCCCGTGCGCCTTCGCCTCTTGAACCTGCTCTCCGGCGAGCGCGCGGAGGTCTGCGTCTGCCATCTGCAAGAGGCCCTGGCGCTCTCTCAGCCGACGGTCTCTCGACACCTGGCCTACCTCCGAAGGCATGGACTCGTCGTCGGCCGCAAGGAGGGCCTCTGGGTCCATTATCGCCTCGCTCGACCCCGGGCCGGCCTGCATCGCATCCTCCTCGGCTGCCTCGATAGCAGCCTCGGCGACCCGGAAGTCTTCGCCGAGGACCGCCATCGGCTCGACCGAGCGGTCTCCCGCTGCGACTAACCCTCGGCGCATCCCACCTTTTTTTGCCCCACCATATTCGCCGAAGCCCATATAGAGGACCGAACCGAGGAGGCCCCTGGATGAGTCACGCCGCGATCACCTGCCGACCCCCGACGATGGGGCGGCTCTCCGTTCTGGACCGCTTTCTGACACTCTGGATCTTCCTGGCGATGGCCCTGGGCGTCCTGCTCGGGAACGTCGCGCCGGCCGTTGTCCGGGGCATCACGGATCTCTCGATCGGGACGACCTCGATCCCGATCGCCGCCGGGCTGATCCTGATGATGTACCCTCCGCTGGCGAAGGTTCGGTACGAGGAGTTGCCCCGGGTTTTCCGCGACACGAGAATCCTGGTCCTTTCGCTGGTCCAGAACTGGGTCATCGGTCCTGCGCTGATGTTCGCGCTCGCCCGGATCTTCCTGCCGGACCGGCCCGAGTACGCGATCGGGCTGATCCTGATCGGCCTGGCCCGTTGCATCGCCATGGTCATCGTCTGGAATGACCTGGCTGGGGGGGATGCCGAGTATGCCGCCGGGCTGGTCGCCTTCAACAGCGTCTTCCAGGTGCTCGGTTACTCAGCCTATGCTTACTTCTTCGTCAAGGTGCTGCCGTCGATGTTCGGCGGCTCCCTCGGCGACGTGGATCTCTCGGGGATCACGATGGGGGCGATTGCCCGGAGTGTCTTCGTTTACCTGGGGATCCCGTTCCTGGCCGGGATGCTCACCCGGCTGGTCCTGGTGAAGGCCCGGGGGCGAGCCTGGTACGAGGGGCGGTTCATTCCCTCGATCAGCCCGATCACCCTGGTCTCGCTGCTCTTCACGATCGTGGTGATGTTCTCGCTTCAGGGCCGGAACATCGTCCGCATCCCGCTCGATGTGCTTCGGATCGCCCTGCCGTTGCTGATTTACTTCGTGGTGATGTTCCTCGTCTCCTTCTGGATGGGGAGAAAGCTCGGCGCCGGCTACGCGAAGACGGCGACGCTCTCGTTCACCGCGGCGAGCAACAACTTCGAGCTGGCGATCGCGGTTGCCGTCGCGGTCCTTGGCATCGACTCGGGCGCTGCCTTCGCCGCGGTGATCGGGCCGCTGGTGGAGGTCCCGGTTCTGATCGGCCTGGTGAACGTCGCCCGGTTTTTCCAGCGGCGATACTTCGAGCCGCCGGTCGGCGAACCGGCGGGTCAGGGAGTTCTCGTATGAGCCAGCCATCGACCCCGAATTTCGAGACGTCTTCCGGCCGGCGTCTGCTGCCGCGACTCGCCGCCCACCTCGATCGGCTGGCGGCCTCGTTCGACCGGATCGACGAGGGCCACCGAAAGGCTGGCGAGCGGCTGGCGGCCTGGATCGCGGAAAGCGCCGGACCTTTGCATCTGACGGTCGTCTGCACCGGCAATAGCCGACGGAGCATCCTGGGTGCGACGATGGGGAATCTCGCCGCGGCCTACTGCGGCCTTCCCGAGATCCGGTTCCACAGCGGAGGAACGGCTCCCACCGCCTTCTATCGTGGCACGGTCGCCTGCCTGAAGGAGATCGGCGTCGAGATCGAGCCGACCGGTGAGGAGGCGCCTCGGGGCGAGCCGGGCACCGCGAACCCAGTCTACCGGGTACGATGGGGATCGGCGGGAGAGCCTCCGATGGAGACCCTCGAATTCTCCAAGCGGTACGATGACCCGAGCAACCCCCAGCAGGGTTTCGCCGCCCTGATGGTCTGCGACGAGGCCGACGCCGGCTGTCCGGCGGTCCGGGGTGCGGCCCTTCGGCTCTCGCTGCCATTCCCCGACCCAAAGACCTTTGACCAGACGCCCGAGGAAGCCATCCGGTACGCCGAGCGGCGGGACGACCTCGGGCGGCTGATGTTGTGGGTGATGATGCGGGCCCGCGAACAACGCGACCGGCGTTGAGACCGAACCGAGACCTTTTCCGATTCCGAGGAGCCGTCCGATGTCTGAAACGATCATCGAGGCCGTGAAGTCAAAATATGGGTCGGTCGCCGGGATCGGGCTCTCGACCGACCAGCAGGGTGTGAAGGCGGTCGCCGAGGCGTTCGGCTATTCGCCCGAGGAGCTGGCGGCGATCCCCGCCGAGGCCAACATGGGCCTCTCCTGCGGCAATCCCACGGCCACGGCGCACCTGCGCCCCGGTGAGACGGTCGTGGACCTTGGCAGTGGCGGTGGCCTCGACGTGTTCCTTGCCGCGCGCAAGGTCGGGCCGACCGGCAAGGCGATCGGCATCGACATGACCCCCGAAATGCTCGACCTGGCGCGTCGGAACGCCGAGAAATCCGGCCTGACCAACGTCGCGTTCCACCAGGCGACAATCGACAGATTGCCGATTCCCGACGCCTCGGTCGACTGCGTGATCTCGAACTGTGTGATCAACCTGGCGCCGGACAAACCGGCCGTCTTCCGCGAGATCGCCCGGGTGCTGAAACCGGGCGGCCGGCTCGCGGTGAGCGATATCGCCCTGAAGCGCGCCCTTCCGCCCGAGCTGGGCAACGACCTGATGGCGTATGTCGGCTGCATTGCCGGCGCGATCCCGATTGAGGACTATCGACGGGGCCTGATCGAGGCGGGTTTCGCGCACGTCGAGGTGATCGACAGCGGGTCCGACCTGAACGCCTACGCGAAGGTAGAGAACCAGGCGGCCTGCTGTCCTCCGCCGTCGACGGCCGCCAGGTCCTCGCCGCTCGCGGTGGTGGACGAGGGATGTTGCTCGTCGCCGGTCTCGGTCGGACCGGCGGCCGTCGTGGACGAGGCGCTCCACACCCGGCTGGCCGACCTGCTGAGGCGATACGACGTGAACGACTACGCCGCGAGCGTGAAGGTCCTCGCGGTCAAGCCCTGAGCCGAAAGCGGGGACGAGAAACCGAAATCCTTAGCAAGCAGGCCCAAGCCGCCTCTCCACGGGAACGGGCTCCGACCGGGTCCGATGTAGCCGGCTCCAGCCGGCGATCAACACGTTACCTTGTCCTTCGCCCGGGTCGGCCCGTTGTCGTTGTAGGAGCCGGCTCCAGCCGGCGATCGGCGCGATACCTTAAGCTTCGTCCGGGTCGGTCCGTTGTCGTTGTAGGAGCCGGCTCCAGCCGGCGATCAGCGCGA
>DAIDJI010000130.1 GCA_027451455.1 Planctomycetales bacterium
TGCTCCTGGGGCAGCAGATCACCAGGGTCGAATCAGGCTTCCAGGTCAAGGACGGCCTCGGCGAGCTGGTCCAGCTCCGCGGCAAGTTCCTCGGCGGCGACCTTTACGCCCAGGGACGGATCACCCTGACCGAAACCCCCAGCTACTCGGCGCAAATGAACCTGCACAACGCCCGACTGGAGGAATACGCGCGCACGCTCGGCGGCCATCGCCAGTTGCGCGGCGATATCAACGCCCAGATCCAGTGCAACGGACTGGGCAACGACATCCGGACTCTTCAGGGCACCGGCGAGGCCCATATCAACGACGGCGACCTCGGCGAGCTTCCCGCCTACTTCCGCCCGGTCGCCCTGGTCAACCGAACGTTCAACAAGGACGTTCCGCGAGTCCGCCTCAAGACGGCGTTCGACTCGGTCGACCTGGCCTTCTCGATCTCACACGGGTCGTGGAACATCGACCCAATCAAGTTCACCGGTAACGCCTTCAGCCTCCAGGGCCGCGGGACGCTCGACCCGCAGTCGAACGTCGATCTCCGGCTGGAGCCGATGCTCGGTCGCGACCGGTTCCACATCCGCGGGCTAAGCGACCTGACCCTTGCGGCCAGCGCCCCGATCCTCCGGATTCGGGTCATCGGAACGCTGGCCCACCCCGACTTCCTGGTCGAGCCGCTGCCGCTGCTCCAGCGCGACCGGGCATCGCGGCCGAACGGATCAGCCGTGCCCTGACCGATCGAGCCTCTCGTCACCATCTCCAGAAGCCCGCTCCAGGTGTCTGATGGACACTACGGATGGAACGGGCTCCATGCGGATACGTCTGCTGTAGGAGCCGGCTCCAGCCGGCGATCCTCAAGGCACCCTGAGCGTTGTCCGGGTCGGGAGCAGGAGCTCCCTCTTACGGAAGACATAGGGCCTCCTGGTCGTGGAAGACCGGACGCCCACTGTCGGGCTGGTGGATCAGGCCGGCTTGTCGGCGACGTAGATCCCCCACTTCATATCGCCGGCCTGGCAGAAGCCGATCTTCATGTTCCATCGGTCGACCAGGTAATCAAGGTCGGTCTCGGAGAAGCTGGCGAGGAAGTCGGCACGGTTGTTCACGAGCCGGCCCTCCTCCTCGCGAAGGATCTCGACGAACCGATCCGTCGCATCGTCCACCTTCACGTTCGTGAACCCGGCCTCCTCAAGCCGATGGCCGTACTGGGCCGGCTCGATCACGCTGTAGCCGGTCTTCTTGATGTACTCCTCGAACGCGGGCGAGCCGGGAGTCTTGCCCCTCGCGTAGTCGGTGATCACCAGCCGGCCGCCGGGCGCCATCAACGCGAAGAGGCGGGCGAAGAGCCGGGCCTTGTCCGGGATATGCATGAAGGCGTCCCGGCTCCAGATGATGTCGAACGGCTGCGGGAACTCCGTAACCAGGACATCGCCGAGAATGATGTTCACGGAGTCGGAGAGGCCCAGTTGCGCCACCCGGTCGCGGGCGATCGCGTCCATCTCGACGGCGAGGTCGATCCCCGTCACCTTCGCGCCGTAGGCTCTCGCCAGGTGGAACGCGGCCCCGCCGATTCCACTGCCGACGTCGAGTACCCGTGCTCCGGGCTTCAGGGCCGAGCCGAGCCGGGCGCAGAGGTCCTCGGTCGTCGAATGGCCGCCGGTGCTGATGTAGTGTTCGCCGAAGATCTTCTCGTAGCGAAGGATGCCCGTCCGGCTGTACTGACCGTTGTTGTCGAACTTCGCCGGTGAAGCCGGCGCCGTCTGCGTCGTCATGGCAGGATGGAACTCGGGGGCTGGGCTCGTCGACGATCCAATCGGGCCGGCGCGCGGCCACGCGGCCGTCGGGCCGCCCGTCAGAGACGACGGCGGGATGTCGGAGTGCACATTATGAAGGATCGGCAACCTTCGTGTAAACATCCCCTCGGACCGGGCGAGGGACGCAACGTCCCTCGCCCTTCCACCGATCACTCGGCCTTCTTCTTTCCAACCTGCTCAATCTTCGACGCCACGCCCTTCTCATGCGTGATCTTGGCGTGAATTCCCTTCCGGCCCTTCCCCTGAACCTTCTCCAGGTAGCCCTCGAACTTCTCCAGGTCCATCTTCCGCGTCCCCTTCTTGGTGACCTGCTCGGTCTCGTCCGTGATCTTGACCTCGATCTCCTTCTCGGTCCCGTCCTCGACGACCGTGATCTTCTTGTCGTCGACGTGGACCTTGGTGATCACGCCGATCAGCTCATCGGCGAAAACCCCACCGACCACGACCAGCGCCATCGCAACGAAACCGGCAGCGATCTTGAACAGGAACCCTCGGCGGCTCTGCATGAGACCAACCCTCCACGACCCCCATGCCCTACCGCGACGCCCCCGCGCGACTTCCCACCTCGGGAAGTCGACCCCGCGCGACACGCAGTCCGGCCCGGGACCGCCATTATCAACCCCAGACCCTTGCCTATGTAGCGGCCAGCGACGACTTTACAATCCTTTACCCGCTGCGGTCGATCGGATCTGATCGAGGTCTGTCCAGAAGCCGGGATAGGTCTTGGCAACACAGCCGGGGTCGAGAATCGTGACGCCCGGGATGCGCAGGCCGGCGATCGCAAACGACATCGCCATTCGGTGGTCGTCGTAGGTCGCGATGGCAGCACCTCGGAGTTGATCGAGTGCCGGCGGATGGATGACCAGGCCGTCGGGATGCTCGTCGACGACGGCGCCGAGCTTGCGTAGCTCGGTCGCGAGCGCGGCGATCCGGTCGGTCTCCTTGTGGCGGATGTGGCCGACGTTTCGGATCCGGGTGATCCCATCGGCGAAGAGGGCGACCACGCCGAGCGTCATCACGGTATCCGAAAGTGCGTTCATATCCACATCGACGGCACGAAGCGGGCCGCCGGTGACCGTGGTCCGGTCGGGCTCGCGAACGACCTGACAACCCATGTATTCGAGGACGTCGACGAAGGCCAGGTCGCCCTGGAGGCTGGATTCGCCGAGGCCCTCAACGGTGATCGTCCCTCCCGTAACGGCGGCGACGGCAAAGAAGTAGCTCGCCGCGGAGGCGTCGGGCTCGATCGCGTAATTCTGGCCCTTGTAGTGCGCAGGGTAGACGTCGAACCGACGGAACTTCCGGTTGCCGATTGTGACGCCAAACGCCTGCATCACGGCCATTGTCATCGAGACATAAGGCTGCGAGACGAGCACGCCCTCAACCTCGACTGTGGTGACGTCCTTCGAATACGGAAGGGCCATGAGCAGGCCGCTGAGGAACTGGCTGGAGACGTCGCCCTTGACGAAGGCGAAGCCGCCGTCGAGGCCGCTCGCCTGAATCGTAACCGGCGGGCATCCCGTGCCGAGGTCGGATCGGGCGTCGGCGCCGAGACCGTTGAGGGCCGCGAGCAGGTCGGCGACGGGTCGTTGCCGCATTCTGGGGGTGCCGTCGAGGCGGTAGGTCCCGTGTCCGGCGGCGACCATCGCGGTGAGGAATCGCAAGCTTGTCCCCGAGTTGGCGATCTGCATCGTCGCCTCGCGCGCCGGGATGTTCCCCCCGCAGCCGGGGACGCGGATTGTTTCGTTCTCGGGATCGTGCTCGACGTCGAGACCGAGCCGGCGGAGCGAGTCGACCATCACGCGGGTGTCCTCGGAGTCGAGAGCCCCCGTGAGAACGCTCGGCCCGTCGGCCATCGCCGCGACGATCAGCGCGCGGTTGGTCAGGCTCTTCGATCCGGGAACGCGCACGCTCGCCCTCGGCGGCGGGCCGCTCCAGGGCTCGATCGTCAGTTCGGCGGGATAGTCGCTCATTGTCACTCTTGGTCGGTTCGAGGGGAAATATGATGAATTCGTTTATAATTTATCTGATTTATAAAATCATAAATATTGAATCTCGAATCTGGAATCCTTAATCTTCATTCGAGTCCTCGAGCCAGCCCGCGAGCCGCTTTTTCAGCTCGCCGGGCGAGAGCCCATCGACGAAGAACCGTTTCTGCCGGGCCGAGGCGCCCGAGACCAGTTCGATGGCCGCGGTCTTGCACCCGAGGGCTTCGGCGAGAACGGCCTGGATGGCCGCGTTGGCCTTCCCCTTCTCGGGCGGGGCATTCACGGCGACGCGGATCGCCCCCGCGCGAACGCCCAGAACACCTTCGCGACGCGCCCCAGGCTGCGCGGAGACCGCCACGATCGAACCGTCCTCGCGGGCGACGATCGCGAGCGCTTCCAGGCTTTCGGCCCCCTCGGAGCGGCTCATGATTCGGCCCCCTCGAACAGAGCCGACCCGACCCGGACGAGCGTGGCGCCTTCTTCTATGGCGGCCTCAAAGTCACCGGACATCCCCATCGAGAGCTCGTCGAGCGCCAGGCCGGTCCGCTCGCGGAGGCGGTCTCGCACCTCTCGGAGAGCGACGAACGAGGGCCGGGCGCCCTCACCGTCGGTCCCAAACGCCGCCATGGTCATCAGGCCAACGATCGGGATCGATCGACAGGCGGCGATCGCCTCGGCATCATCGAGGATCGAGCCGCCTTCCCAGCCGTGCTTGTTCACCTCGCCTGAGGTGTTCACCTGGAGGCAGACCGAGGGCGGATTTTCCATCGACCGCGCGGCCTCGTCGAGGATCCGGAGGAGCTTCAGCGAATCAACCGCGTGGATCATCGCGACCATCGGGAAGGTCTTCTTGACCTTGTTCGACTGCAAGTGTCCAATCAGATGCCAGCGAACCCGGGGACCAAGATCGGCCAGCGACTCGACCTTCCCCCAGAGCTCCTGGGGGTAATTCTCGCCGAGGTCGCGGGCGCCGGATTCGTAAAGGGCCCGGACCTGGTCGTTTGGCCGTCGCTTGGTCACGGCGACCAGGCGGACCGAACCTCCCGCTCGCCCCGACCGCCGAGTCGCCTCGGCAATCCGGTCCTCCACCTGCCGCAAGTTCTCCCGGATTCGTCCCGCATTCATCGATTTCCCGACCTCGATGCCACGATCCCGACCGTTGACCCGAACACCTATTCTGAAGGATCCCCGCCCACAATGAAACGGCTCCTGCTCCTTGCCGGCGCACTGGCGTCGGTCCTGCTCGTCTCGCAGCTCGTGATGGGCCTGCTTCTGGCCCAGGGACAGGTCAAGCTCAGCGTGGCCCACCAGCATACGGGGATCCTCACGGTGGTTGTCACGCTGGTTTACATCGCTGGATCGATGGCCGTGATCGCCTCGCGACGGAACACGCCGAAACCCTGAATCCCCGCCGGGACAACGGCCCGCCTCAATCGACCGAGAGGATCGGCGTGAGGTCACCGTCCTGGTTGAACGCGGCAAACAGGAACGACGCCGTGGTCTGATGCCCGAGGAAGGTGCGTCGGGCGGGCGGGCCGAGGCTCCGGTAGATCACAAACGTCTCCTCGGGGCCCCAGCTTATCCGGACGGCGAACGCCCGATCCGCCCCGAGCCGCTTCGACTTTTCCGAGATCGTCAGGATCCGCCACTCGGGCGGCTTCCGATTCCGTTCGGCGTCCCACGAGACCAGGAGCGGGAGCCAGTTCCGCCGACCTCCGGCCGTTGCGGTCAGCTCGATCGAGCCTTCGCGCCCGCGGATGGTCCCGCGGTCGGTCTCGTAATCGCGGCAGGGGAGCGCCATCGGGATCGCCTGCGCGGACCCCCGGCGCGGCCGGGTGGCCAGTCCGAGGGCCCGGGTACCGCGGATCAGTGCCGTCGTGAGGTCTGACGGCGTTTCGATCTTCATCGAGGCCCCGCCTCCTTCCACCATCACCGCGATCACCGCCATCGCACGTCCCCGCAGGAGCAGGACCGACCGGGTCACTCGCGCCGGGCCGTCGCGATGCGACCACTCCACCAGATCGGCCGCCGCGGTGTGGATTCGACGCAGAAGCCTTGGCCGTGTCGAGGTCGAAGGACCGGCCCCGCCGATCGCGCCGGCCTCCCAGTCACCCGCCAGCCAGGTCCGACCGCCGCCGACCAGTTCCAGCCGGCAGACCCTCGCCGCCTGAACGTGATCCACGGCGAGCAGGTCGCCCTCCGGCAGCCAGTTCGGCCGGAGGATCGCCAGCGCCCGACGATCGGCCGACCAGGTTGGCAGCGGAGGCGGGACCACGCCCTCGTTTCGTCCCTTGCCGCCCGACCACCAGCCGAGCACCCGACCAATCGCCGTCCCTCGATACCAGTCTCGCCATCCCGACGACGACCAGCCCCACGCCTCACCCCCGCTGAGCACGACCCGCCCATCCGGCCCGGAGAACCGGAGCGCAGACGTCACCATCGCATCGATCGCCTCACCACAGCCCGGCGGCCATCCGCCCGACGACCGCGCACTCGCCAGAAGCTCCAGTGCATCCGGCCAGTCTCCAGGCGAGAGCCGGATCGGCACGCCGTCCTGATCCAGCTCCCGCGCAAGCCACCGCGAGAGCCCGCCCGGGTCGCCTCCTGCGACCCATTTCTCCACGGCCCGGGCGAGTCTCTCCAGGCTCGGTTTCAACGGTCGCTCCACCTGATTCATACGACGTTCTCATTCGACGGACGTCATTGCACAGTTCTTCGGCTAGTATGCCCTGAAAATCATCGGAGTGCGAGTTGGCCCATGAAGTTCGCGGGGCAAGGTCCGCCGAAATCCCGAAATTCTCTTCACTCCGAAACCCTTTATCGCAAATTACTTGCGACCATAACCCAGGGCAATCCGGAGATGAAATTCGGGCTCTGGCACTGGCCTTGCTATTACTCTCTCCCGTCGAACACAAATGACACGGAGCCACAAAAGAAGCGACTAGCAGACTTTACATACCAACTTAAAAGCATCCATCCCATTGGCGTCGCTGTCCCCACAGGGGCCAGCTCCCCGCCGAAGGGCGAGCGGGACGCCTCGCACGACCCCCCGCTCGCCCTTTCTCCAGACAGGTGCCCCGACCCGGGTGATGAAGTGGCCGAGGGCAGGTTCCAACTGGCCAATTGACCGGATCTCGTGTGAGGAGGGGAGAGGTCCTCATGCGGGGTCCGGTCGTTGGCCGGTTTTTTTTCCATCGGGCCGGCCTCGCCGGCTGGTGGTTTTGGGGCGTCGAAAGAGATCGATCCGCCTGGCGGCAGGAAGCGAATTCACTGAGGTAGACACCAGGATGAGGGGACTCCTCAGGTGCTTTCGATTTATCACGCTTGCCTGATCCGATGGCGATCCCACCGTCGTCGGTCCCTGAGCCTCGCCACCGAGACGGGCACCACGCGGTCCGCCCTCGACGGACTCGTTCCGCCCCATGTGGTCTGCTGGACCGCAGACGAGGAGACGGTCGACAACACCGACGATCCGATTGGCGACGTTCCGGTTCCATCGTCGTGAACCGGCGGTCCCCCCTCGACAGGGCGCGAGGGACTGAGCAACGATTGAGCTTCGGACCTCGTCGATCGTTCTCCTCACCGAATAGGCGCTGAGCGGAATGTCGACTGAGCGACGCGCTTCGTGCGACGGAACGATCGACGTTCACCTCATCGTCGCCTCGTGAGATGCGATACGCCCTGGCCTTCAGCGTTCTGGGGATCATCCTGGCCGTCCTGGCGATCGACCAGGCGGGGCGGGCTGAGGGTGTCGGCTGGCTCCTCCTTGCCGTCGAGGCGGACGGCGCCCTGATGATGCTGGCGCTGGCGATCGCGTTTGGACTTCGATCGGCCGGCGTCGATGTTGAGAGGCGGACCTGCCAGACTGGCTGGCGGATGACGATCGCCGCACTCATGCTCCCCTATCGCGCCCTCGGGCGAGCGGTGCTCGGAGCTTCCGGTTGGCTCGATCGCAAGGGGCCCATCAACCGGCTCGCCCCGGGGATCTTTATTGGCCGACTTCCGAGCCGAACGACCCGCGTACGCCTCGGGCGTGAGGGGATCGATGCGATCCTTAACCTCTGCTGGGAGTTCCCAGGGCCATCGACGATCGCCCGAGGCCCGGAATGCGGGCACCTCCCGATCCTTGACGGCGCCCCACCGACCGACCGCCAGTTCGACGAGGCCGTCCGATGGGTCGCTGACCGCCGGGCCGAGGGGCGGTGCATCCTGATCCACTGCGCCCAGGGACACGGACGGACCGCAACGATCGCCGCGGCGGTGATGGTCCGGCTCGACCTTGCCGACGACGCCGACGACGCCCTCGCGAAAATCCAGGCCGTCCGTCCTGGCGCCCGGCCCTCGCGGACCCAGCGATCGGCCCTGGATCGCTATCTCGGCCGGTCCTCCGCCGACCGAAGCATCGACTCCTGAACCGCCTACTTCGAAGCGTTCCCCGATCCCTGCTTCAGCGGCGAGAACATCCGCCCGAAGAAGTGCCTGCGGGTCTGGTTCTGGGCCTCGTCGGGATACCGCTCGACCTCACCCCGCGAGCTCATCCGATAAGGTCCGGCGCCCATGAAAAAGTGGTCGCGCACGCCCTGGGCATTGAGCAACCATCCCGATTCCCAGACCAGCCGCCCGCTCTTGCCGTCGTAGGCATACAGGATCGCCTTGACCACCGCGTCCTCGCGGTTGGTCTGTGAGACGTTCATCGAGTTCCCGCTGCTCGTCCCAGCCAGCGCTGCACCCGTCAGCAGCGAGGGAGACAGGGCCATGCTCGGCAGCCCAACCTGTGCGTCCCGCATGTCGGTTCCATAGGCGCCGAACATCGGCTCAAGAATGATCTGAGCCTTGTCCTTGTTCGTCTCCATCAAGACGCCCTGTTCGCCCATCGCCCGGTAGATGCTCGAGACCACGTAGTCCTTGTCGACGACCTGCGAGAGGAACTGCGAGTCGACAAAGACGCGTTTGTCGGCCATCGGCCGGAAATCGACCCGGCCGAGCGCATCGTCCCACGTCCCGGTCAGCAGGAGCTGCTCGGTCCCGGTCCGGGCCGTCCCGGTCATCTTCACGCTGGTGCAGCCGCCAGCCGTCATCAAAATGACAGCCGCGAACGCCCATCGATACCGGCCTCGACCGAGAATCCGTTGCATGGTCCGGCGCCATCCCTGACCCTGGATAAGCCCGCTCCCCGACAGTGGAGGCACGGGCCAGAATCCCCGACGGGACCGCAACGGCCCGCCGACACCACCGGGCTCCTTCCCCGGCCGCATCGAAGTATAGTCCCATCCCCCCGCCACGGCAACGCCATACACGGAAGCAAAACTTCAATCCATTTCCGGAAAAAATGACAATTCCCATCCCCACCAGTGGACCTACTACAGATCTAGTATATACTACGATTATAGTATCTGGTCGCCCGAGGAGACAGAGACGATGGCGAAGCAGCGACCGTCGGAGCTGGAGTTACAGGTGCTTGGGGTCTTGTGGGACCGGGGACCGTCCACGGTCCGGGCGGTGATGGAAGCGATGCCGGACGGCAAGGACCGGGCCTACACGACGATCCTCTCGGTGATGCAGGGGATGGAGCGGAAGGGGCTGGTTGGTCACACGCCGCAGGGGCAGGCGCACGTCTACCACGCGACGGCGAGTCGTGACCAGGTGCTGGCGCCGATGCTTCGCGAGCTCGTGCGAAACGCCTTCGGCGGGAGCCCTTCGCGGGCGTTGCAGTGCTTGCTTGGCGGGTCGGGCCTGGGCGTGGGCGAGCTGGACGAGATCCGTCGGGTGATCGACGAGGCGGGGCGTGAACAGGCCAGGGAGCAGGGGGGGCAACCATGAGGACGATCCTCGAATTCTTCTCGGATCGAGCCTGGCACGACCTTGTTGTCGCGCTTTTGCAGACGCTCTGGCAGGGAGCGGCGGTCGCGCTCGTCCTGGCGTCGGCGTTGCGGCGGATCCCGGCCGACCGGCCGGAGCTGCGCTACGGGCTGGCGGTATCCTCTCAATTCGCGGTACTGGCTCTCGGGCTGGTGACCTGGTCGATCGTCGGATACGAGGCTTCGACGACGGTCGCGGGCGCTCCGATGATCGAATCCCGATCGATCCCGAACCGGCCGATCGAGGTTACGGCGGTCGGCGCTCCGACGACGCCTGAGCCCGCCGATGATCGCCCGACGCCCTGGACGTCGGTCCTGGCCGCGGCCTGGCTGGCCGGGGTCGCGGCGATGATCGGGCGGACCTTCGCATCAGTGATCTCGGCCTCTCGGATGGCGAGGGGGCCGATCGTCGTGGATTCCATGCTCCTGGGCCTGGTCGATCGGATTCGCGCCGAGCTAGGCATCCGTCGATCGATCCGGGTGGTCGAATCGGTCGGTGAGTGCGGGCCCTCGGTGATGGGGATCGTCTGGCCGACGCTCCTGATCCCGGCCTCGGCGATGACCGGCCTGCCGGCGGAGACCCTGCGCGCCCTCCTGATCCACGAGCTGGCACACATCCGACGGCATGATTATCTCGTCAACCTGGGGCAATTGGCGGTCGAGTCCTTGCTGTTCTTCAACCCGATGATC
>DAIDJI010000131.1 GCA_027451455.1 Planctomycetales bacterium
CTCTCGCCATCCAGTCGGGAGATCGACCGTTCCTCCTCGAAAGCGTCCTCGGCGTGGCCGATGTCGCGGACGCGGATCGGGTAGCCCATCCGGCTGGTGACGATCAGGTCGTTGAACTCGCGCTCGGAGCGGAGCCGGCCGAGTGTCCGGAGGACCAGCTCGCGTGGGCCCTGGTCCATTCGGCCGCCAGGAACCTCCAGATTCTGCCGTTCGAGCGAGAGGCGCACCTCCTCGATCGAGAGGTTGTAACCGGCGAGCCGATCCGTATCGATAACGACGTTCATGGCCCGGGTTCGGCCGCCGACCAGGTTGATCGAACCGACGCCGTTGACGGTCTCCAGCCGCTCCTTGATTTGTTTCCGGGCCAGCTCGGTTACCTCGCGGAGGTCGCGCCGGCCTGAAACGGCGATGGTCATCACCGGGATCGAGCCCGTGTCAAACTTGTCGACGATCGGAGGATCGGTGCCGTCGGGGAGGTCGGCGAGGATGGTATTGACCTTGTCGCGCACCTCCTGCATCCCGACGTCGCCACTCTTTGAGAGAAGGAACTGCACGGTGACGATCGAGACGCCCTCAGTGGTCGTCGACCGGAGTTCGTCGATCCCCGAGACCGTGTTGATGATGTCTTCGATCGGCTTGGTGACGGTGGTCTCCATCTCCTCGACGCTCGCGCCCTGGAGGACGGTTGTCACGGTGCAGACCGGGAAATCGACGTCGGGGAACAGGTCGACGCCCAGCTCGCCGTAGGAGACCAGGCCGAGCACGACCGGTATGGCGACCAGCACCCAGGTGAAGACCGGACGATTGATGCAGACGTCGGATATGGTCATGTTTGATAGTGGGAAAAAGGTGGAGGGGATATGGGCCGTCGCCGGGGGAGTGGGCTACTCAGGCTTGCGGACGACGATCGGGCTGCCGTCGGCGAGGTGGCTCTGCCCGGAGGTGACGACGTCGCCAGCCGCGGGGAGGCGCTCGCCGGTGATCTCGACCCAGCCCCGCCCCTCGACACCCGTTCGGATGTCGGAGAGCGCCTTCGCCTTGCCGTTGTCGACCAGGAAGACCTTGGTCACGCCGGCGAAGTGGACGACCGACTCGATCGGGACAACCGCGGCCCTGGACTGGGCTTCGACCACGATCGAGGCCCGCGCCAGACCACCGGGGCGGAGCAGCCCGCGACGGTTCGGGACCAGGGTCTCGACCTGGAAAGTTCGCGTGCTGGGGTCAACCGATGGGCTGATCCGCGCCACGCGTCCCTGGAAGGTCATTCCGGGATGAGCCCGCGAGGTTACGCGAACGTCCTGACCGACCCGGATGGCCTCAACGTGGATTTCGGGGACCCGTGACCAGAGCCGGAGCGGATCCTCGATCACGAGGTCGGCGACGGCCTCACCCTCCTTGATGATCTGCCCTTCGGAGACCTCCTTGCGCGACAGGGAATAGGCCATCTTGCCGGTGGGGGCCAGTTCGGCCGGCGGGGCGTCGGGGTAAGGGGCCCGGATGGTCATGTCCTTGAACTGCTGCTCGGCCTTGTTCAGGGCGATTCGGGCGGCGTAGGCCTCGGCGATTGTCACACGGGCGATGAAGACCGCGTTGTCGTAGGCGGCGACCGCGGTTCGCTGATCGTTTTCGGCGTCGTCCAGTTCCTGCGCCGTCCCGGCGCCTCGCTGGGTCAGGGCGCGCTGACGGGCGAGGTTTTGCTGGGCCTTCTCGCGGGCAATCCGCTTCTCGACGACGGCCGGCGACCGCGCGATCGCCTCATCGGTGATACGCGAGGTGAGCAGGTCCTCGGTGATTCCGTACATCTTGACCGAGTCCTCGGCCTGCTTGCGCGTGACGCCGAGCTTGACCAGGGCGCCCAGGTACTTCGATTCCGCCTCGTCCATCGCAAGCCTGGCGTCGACCGGTTCCAGTTCGACCAGCGCCTCACCGGGCTCAATCCGGTCACCCATGTCGTGCAGAACCTTCACCACCCGCCCGGTTCGTTTCGAGCCGACGGTCACCTGCTCCCAACCGCGGAGGGTCCCGATCGCGTCGATTGTCCGCTCGATCGTCCGATGCTCCAGTGGAGCGATCGTTACCGGGACGGGTTTGGGCGTCTCAACCGCCGACTTCGCGCCGTCCCCCGAGGCGCCTGGAGAATGCGGACCGCATCCACCAATCGCCGTCGCGACGAGGGCCGCCAGGATACCAAATCGCCGCACGATTCTACTCTTCATCAGACCGCCCCCGGGCCGTCGACGGCCCCCCCCTCACCGAAACCGTTCAGGATCCCGCGAAGTTGCCGATGGGCCAGGTCGGGCCCGAGCGGCTTCTCGCCGTACAGATAGTCCAGAGTGGAGGCCAGGATCAGCCCCCGAAATGCGACGCCGAAGGCCTCGACGCCGTCCACGTCGATCACCCGCGCTTCCGCGAGCCGGCGGACGGCCGCATCGGTCCATACGGCCAGCTCCGTCTTGAATGGCTCCAGCTCCCCAGCCGCCTCCGAGCGCTGCGGACCAAAGAGCAGCGAGTAGATGAATCGCGCCCGGTCCGGGTCCTCGCGACAGAAGGCGTAATGTGCCTCCAGGACCATCTCGCCGCACCGGAGCGGGTCGGCCTCGGTCGCGACCAGTCCCTTCAGCCGGTCGACCAGCCCCGCGAGCGGGACGGTCACCAGCGCCTGGGCCAGCCCCTCCTTGCTCCCGAAGTAGTAGTAGAGCGTCGGCTTCGCGACCCCCGCCGCCTCGACGATCTCGCGGACCGAGGTCGCATCATATCCCCTTTCGGCAAAAAGCTTTGCCGCCGATCGGGCAATATGGCTCGCCACCGGGCCGACCTCTCCTCTCGCCGCGGTCGCCGTCATGAAATGATCCCGATAATCGACTCCTCAAATCTCCATTTCGCTATGCTACCGAACGGTAGGTATTGTGGGACAGGTGGCCGAGAACGTCAAGGGCGACTGGTGCCGCTCGTTGCGATCGCGCGGGATGGGGAAGCTCTCCGCATTCGTCGGGTCCGCCGGAGCAGGAAGGTGAGTGGCCGAGGCGGTGAAGTGATTCACGAGGTGATCCCGATCGGCGACCCGGCAACGCCGGAGAACCTGGCGCGAGACCAGGACGAGCGTTATGACGGAGTGGTGGCTGCCAGCCATCCCGGCGGGCCCGAGGAACGGCTCGATTCGACCGGGAAAGGGCACAAGGTCAAGGGGATTGGGATGGAAGGATGGAGTGAGAACGAGGTCAACGTGAAGGGATGGCGGATGAGGTTCGACGTCGACGCCGGCCTCTCGATGCGGGTCGAGACGTATCTGAAGCCGTGTCCCTGATCGAGCCGGGAAGGCCGATCGCGGGCGGGGATTCTCGTCGATCCAAGTCCGCATCCTTCCGCCAATTCGAGAGCGTGGCCGGAAAGCCCCGGAGTGCCTCGGCCGACCTGCCGAGGGCCCAGGCCAGAGGCAAGGTCGCGGCCCAGAACACCGCAAGATTCAGCGGAAAGGCCAGCCTCGCGACCTGTGGGGCTTCGTAAACGAAGCCGTGGACCAGGTAGATTTCCAGGGTGAGGGAGGCGAAAAGCCCGAGCGGTCGCGCGAGTCGCGGATCAAGGGCGATCGACTGCGGCCTCGACGACGCATTGAGTCCCACCAGGCCGATCAGGATCACCGCGGTCATCGCGTGCAAAGGACCGACGTGCATCGGTATCCGGCCGGAGACCATCGCGAGCTTCAGTCCGACGTACAGCAGTAGCGTCACGACCACGATACCGAGGTCGCGGCGGGGGTGACGTCCCATCTCGGGGAGCCGGACCGCCAGCAGGCTGCCCAGGATCATCATCTGAAAGTAGTAGATCCAGCTCAGGGCGTGCAGGTCGTACCGGAAGGTCGCCACTCCAAGGTAGGCGAGGCCCAGCCCGACCAGAATGCCCCACTCCCACTTTCGATTCCGGGCCGCCTTCAGCAGGTAGAAGAATGGGTAAAAGACAACGATCTGGGCCACGAACCCGTAGGGCGTCGGCCAGAAGAGGTCGTGGAGAACCTGCCCAATCCCTCGGCCATGCCAGCCCCCTTCCCAGCCGGCCGTCCCCAGCAGAACCGCGATCCAGAGCCCGGGATAGATCCGCCCCAGCCTCCGGCGATACCAGGCAAGGAATCGCCCCTCGGACGTCCTTGGGCTCAACGCCAGGCCAAGTCCGGAGAGCAGGAAGAACATCGAGTTGCCAATCAGTCCGTCGGCGGCGAGCGGACGGAATGGGTACAGTTCCTCGAGGTGCGAATTCGCGATCAGGACGATCGCCAGGATGCGGAGCAGCGTTGTGTCCAAGCGCGGTGCCTCCTGACCGGGGTGGCTCGTCTCCCTGAGCGCGCAAGGAGTCTAACCCCGCCCCACGGGTCGGTCAATCCAGCGCGACCCTCCAACCACGGCCCTGACCCTCCAACCGATCCTCGCTCAAAGAATATTCAACATCTGTCTTGCAACGGGCGTCGGGGTCGTGTGAACTTGAGAGGAAGGCCCAAGAGAGAATTCCTCTGTGGAAGGGGCCGGGTCTCGCCGGGAGGGTTCCGCGATGCTGGAATTCGTGGATCGGTCGCCGCGGCGGTGCGACGGTCTGAGCCGCCGTAATTTTCTGAAAGTTGGAGCGCTGGGCTTCGGGGGCCTGACACTGGCGGATCTCCTTCGCGAGCGGTCGGAGGGAGCGCCCGCGGGCCGGACGGTCCCCGAGCGGTCAGTGATTTTGATCTGGCTCGACGGTGGACCGCCGCAGCACGAGACCTACGACCCCAAGCCCGAGGCGCCGGCCGAGTATCGGGGTCCATTGAAGCCGATTGAGACGGCGATCCCGGGGGTGCAGGTCTCGGAGTTGCTGCCCCGGCATGCGCAGCTTCTCGACAAGGTCTCGATCATCCGGTCGCTGCATCACGACAACGGCGACCATTTCGCCGCCGCACACTGGATGCTGACCGGCTATCTGGGTTCGAACGCGGTCAACAAGACTCCGCAGTATCCGTCCGCGGGATCGATCATCGCCCGGCTGAAGGGGGCGAGTGAGCCTGGGATGCCGGCCTACGTTGGCCTGCCGCGGACGCACTCCGTCGGCCTGGCGCCTGGGTACCACGGCGCGGCCTTTCTGGGATCGGCGTACAACCCGTTCAATGCTGACGGCAATCCGGCCTCGGATCGATACCAGGTTCCGAATCTCACCCTGCCGGCGGGGGTCAGTGGCGCCCGGCTGGAGGGGCGGCGCGACCTGATGGGAGCCTTCGAACAGGCCCGACGCGCCTTCGATCGCCTCACGCCCGCAGCCTCGCTTGACCGGTTCGAGGAACAGGCGTTTTCGATGGTGCTGGGCCAGTCGGCGCGTCGGGCGTTCGACCTCAAGCAGGAGGATCCGCGGCTTCGCGACCGATACTCTCGGCACGAGTGGGGCCAGAGCGCGCTGCTGGCCCGCCGGCTGGTTGAGTCGGGCGTCCGGTTCGTCACGCTGACCTTCGGCGGGTGGGACTTCCACTCCAGCCTCGAAAAAGGGATGCACCGCGTCCTTCCGATCCTTGACGCCGCGGTCGGGACGCTGATCGAGGACCTCGACCGTCGCGGGATGCTCGACTCGACCATGGTGATCGTGATGGGCGAGTTCGGCCGGACGCCTCGGATGAACAAGAAGGGCGTGCCGGGCTCGGACGCGGTCCCAGGCCGCGATCACTGGGGACGGGTGATGAGCGTGCTCATTGGTGGCGGCGGAATCCCCGGGGGTCGGGTGATCGGCTCATCCACCGCCAGGGGCGAGTATCCGCGAAGTCAACCCCTCCGCCCGCAGGACCTGATGGCGACCCTCTATCACCAACTCGGGATCGACCCCGAGACCACCTTCCCGAATCGCGCCGGCCAGCCGATCCGGATCGTCTCGGGCGGCGAGGCCATTCGCGAACTGATCGTCTGAAAGGGTCGGATCTCGATGCAAGGGGCTGCATTTGCTGTCGTCGGTGCCTTCCAGTAGGCACCGACGGGGTCGGCTGTTGTGCCGTCCGAAGAGACCGGGCGCCGATCTCTCAGCGAGATTTTAGGACGAGGGGCGGCCTGCCGGCGATCACTCGACGGGGCGCCTCGCCTCGTCCCAGATCGGCCCGTAAACGGCCTTGTCGAAGGGCGGGCATCCGGTGGCGAACTGGCCCAGCTCGTTGTGCTTCGATCGCATGAGCGCCGTGCAGTAGCTGAAGGTCCGGCAAATCCGCTTGCGGTCGAGCGGCTCACCCCGCAAGAGCCGAACGCCGAAATCTGGCTGAGAAAGCGATCCTCGGCCGATCCCGACGAACGCGACACGCCCGGCCTCCACGTTCGCTGCGCCGGCCTCGAAGGCAAATGCCTGGAGCCAGCTATACCCCGAGCCGACGACGGGGAGATCCGGGAACGCCGACTGGACCTCGCCTGCGAGCCGGAAGTGCCGGTCGACACCGATCAGTGGATGTTCGGGCGTCTCGTAGCCATCGGGCGGCGCATACTCGAACGGGCGGAGCAGGTGTGGACTTGCGTACGGATTGCCGATCGAGACATTCAGAAGTCCGAGGCCGAGATCCTTCAACTTACCGATCAACCAGAGCGGTTCCGAAAGGTCGGGACGCGAGGGATCCTCGGGATCGGTGCCCCAGGCTGAGGAGACCGGCCGCTCGTGGGGGCAGGGAATCCCGGCGTCCTCCGGCCCCTTCTGATAAGGGAGGCCGTCAAATAGGTTCAGGCGCGTCGCGATGATCCGTCCCGGGTTCTCGTCACGAATCCTGGCGACGAGGTCGCGGATGAATCGGGTTCGGTTCTCAATCGGTCCGCCGTACTTGCCGGGCCGAGTCCGGGCCGAGAGCAGTTCGCAGAGCAGGTAGCGGTGGCATTGCTTGATATCGACGAAGTCGAAGCCGATCTGGAAGGCGAGCGCCGCCGCCTCGACGTAGCGGTCCTGGAGCCGGTCCAGTTCGTCGTCGGAGATGAGGGGTGTCTTCTCGTCGGCCGACCGGCCGGTGGCCTTGTCGACGATGGTTCGGGGGGCCAGCACCGGATCGTGCTGTGCGAGGATCGGCCGGGCAAAGGAATATCGGCCGGAATGGGTGAGCTGCAATCCTACGAGGAGATCGTCGGTGGTTCCGAGGGCCTGCGCGTGGGCCTTGCGTGTCGCCTGGAGCATCCGGCCGAGGGAACCGGCTGTCGAGGGTCCGATGACGAGCTGTCGAGGATTGGCGCGACCTTCGGGGACGACCGCGGCGGCCTCGCCCCAGATGAGCTTGGCGCCGCCGGCCCCGAAGCGTTGATACCGCCGAAAGGTCAGCTCGCCCGGAGAGCCGTCGGGCTCGGCGTCGCAGCCTTCCATCGGCTGGATCGCGAGGCGATTGCCAATCGTTCGGCCGCCGATCTCGATCGGACGGAAGAGCGGGCTGAGGTCATCGGTAAGACGGACGTCGAGCCCGAGCCTGTCGACCTCGGCGATGAGCTCCTGTCGAGATTTGTACCGGAAATAGCGCGACATGGCCGATCCTCACCACCATTCGACCGGGGACGGAATCGGGTCATGGTGGCAGGTTTGTCACGGACCGACAAGGGCCGAGCGATCGATTTCCGCCCGGCCCCTCTTGAGGCGAACGATCAGGCCCGAGGCGCCGCGGGCGGACTCTCCGGATTCTGCGTCCGGACGAAGTCGCGGAACGAATTGAGCGCCTCGAACATCTCGACCGGGAGAGCCAGAACAACCGTGTTCGAGGCCGTGGGGCCCAGGCCGTCGATTGTCTGCAAGGTGCGTAGCTGCATCGCGCCAGGGCTCTCGGCCATGGTGTGGGCGGCCTGCGCGAGATTAACGGCGGCCTCGCGATCGCCCTCGGCCTTGGTGATGGTGGCCCGTTTCTCACGCTCCGCGGAGGCCTGACGCGACATCATTTTCTTTAGATCCTCCGGCATGTCGATATCCTGAATCCGGAGGCCGGTGATATCCAGTCCCCAGCCCTTGGTATCCTTCTCGACGTGCTGCTCGATCGCGTGGGCGATCTGCTCGCGCTCGGTCAAAAGCTGGTCGAGCGTCATCTGGCCGATGACGTCGCGGAGCGAGGTCTGAGCGTACTGGGAGATCGCGTAGCGGAAATCCTGGACCATGATCAGAGCATCGGCCGCGTTCTGGACGCGGAAGAACAGGACGCCGTCGATCGTCACCGGGACATTGTCGCGCGTGATGACCTGCTGTTTCGGGATGTTCACGGCCAGGACGCGGGTATCAACGATCCAGATCTGATCGATCAGCGGGACGACCATGAACAGGCCGGGTCCCTTCATCGTGTGGTATTTCCCCAGCCGGAAGACGACGGCCTTCTCCCACTGCGCGGCCAGGCGGATCGACGAGCAGACGACGATGTCGAGGAAGATCCAGAAGATCGCGAAGAGACCCGCGATCAGCGGATACGCCGAGAAGATCGCCGCGGCGATCAGGGCGCCGGCGATCAGCATCAGCACAAACAGAAGTGCCGATATATAGTTAACCATGGGAGTGACTCGAATCTGCGGACCGCCGCGGGACGAACCGGGGGCGGCCGACATTTGCATTAGCGACATCAGAAAACCTCCGGCCGCCGTGGTTTCGGCGGCGAGACGAAGGACCGCGGCTGACTTCGCCGGGGCCGGTTTCGGATCAAGGTGACTCTCTCATCATCGAGCGATTCGCGGCGACCGGGCGATTATTCAGCCTCTTTCCAATCGTGAGTCATCCTTCTCACGGACGCCGACGACAATCAGGGACCCGCCAAGCCGCCTGGATACCCTCCGCGCGATCGAATCCGAATGGATGCGAGACACACCCGACGGGACGCGGGCCGGATCTGCGATTTCATCAAGCTAATACGTTGGCGAGGTGAGCGTCAACAAGGCAGCAGACGCCCGCCTCTGGCGAACCGTCCCGTCGCTGCGTACGATCTGGAGTGGTCCGTTGAGGCCCGCACCGATCGGCGCCGGGACTCGATCTGCCTCTCCATCCCACGAGAAAGGGAGATTCTCCATGACGACTGATCCGATGAACCGCCGCGAGTTCGCCGGGGCGGCCGGGATCGCAGCCGGCGCAGCCGCGATGCTGGGCATGCCGGCGATCGGCAAAAGTGCACCGGCCAGCGAGAAGGTCCGGCTCGTCCTCATCGGCGCGGGGAGCCGCGGCAATCAGTTGCTCGGCTCCTTTCTGCAACTGCCGGAGGTCGATATCGTCGGCATCGTCGACGTCGACGACCATCACGCCGGGGAGACCGCCGAGCGGGTCAAGAAGGCGAAGGGGAACAGCCCCGACGCCGCCCGCGACTACCGCTCGATGCTCGATCGCAAGGACGTCGACGGCGTGATCATCGCCACCCCCGACCACTGGCACGCCCTCCCGGCGATCCAGGCCGTGATGGCCGGCAAGGACGTCTACGTCGAGAAGCCCGTGGCGCATAACATCGCCGAGGGTCAGGCCATGCTTCAGGCCGCCCGGAAGACCAACCGGGTGATGGCCGTGGGCACTCAGCAACGTTCCTCATCGCACTTCCAGAAGGCCGTCGAGGTCGTCCGATCGGGTGCGCTCGGAAAGGTCTTCTGGGTGCAGACCTGGAATTATGAGAACATTAGCCCGACCGGGATCGGCAAGTTTCCGGACGGCGAGGCGCCCTCGCACGTCGACTACGAGCGATGGCTCGGCCCGGCACCCCTGCGGCCGTTCAATCCCAACCGCTTCCACCTCCTCTTCCGCTGGTTCTTTGACTATGCCGGCGGCATGATGAGTGACTGGGGTGTTCACCTGAATGATATCGTTCTTTGGGCGATCGACGCGAAGGGACCACGGTCGGTCGACACCACCGGCGGTATCTTCACGAGCGACGACAACCGCGACACGCCCGACACGATGCAGGTCGTCTACGAGTTTCCCGAGTGCGTCCTGACGTACTCAATGCGCAAGGGGAACGGGCTGAAGTTCAACGGCCACGACTATGGCATTCTCTTCTGCGGGACGAACGGCAGCCTGATGCTCGACCGGAGTGGCTTCGAGATCATTCCGGACCACACCGTTCTGCCCTACGGAATCCGGATGGTCCAGGGTGACCGTCCGCTCCGGAAGATCGACCTCAAGGCCGAGAAGGTCAATGGGGACGACGGCCAGGACCCGCACGTGAAGAACTTCGTCGAGTGCATGAAGACGCGGGCCCGGCCGACCTCCGACATCGAGATCGCCCACCGTTCGACGAATACCTGCCATCTGGGGAACATCTCGTACAAGCTCGGCCGGAAGCTCTTCTGGGACGTTGAGACCGAGTCGTTCAAGAACGATCCGGAGGCCAACGCCCAGC
>DAIDJI010000132.1:0-7571 GCA_027451455.1 Planctomycetales bacterium
GGTGGTTCGGTTGGCGGAAGGTGTCGGCCAGGCGCGCCATCGGGTGGGGGTGGGGGCCGTCGTGGAGATGGTCCCGCATGGGCGGAAGAAGATACAGCGAGGCGAATAGAACCGGAACCCCGAGAGCCGCCAGAACCAGGAACGGCGCGTGCCAGTCGGCCCAGTTGCTCAGCTTGATCCCAACCGGCACCCCGACCACCGAGGCCAGCGCGAAGGCCGACATCAGCATCCCGGTGGCCCGGCCTCGCTTGTGCTCGGGGAAAGTGTCGCCGACGATCGCGAGTGCCATCCCGCCCAGAATGCCGCCGAAGGCACCCGTCAGGACGCGGGCCGCCAGCAGACCAGCGTAGCTCGCCGCGAATCCGCAGAAGCACGTCCCGATCAGGAACCCCGCGTAGAGTCCGAGGAATGCGGACTTCCGCCCGAAGCGATCCATGATCCCCGAGGCAAGGATCCCCGCAACGCCCGCCGCGATGGTATACGACGAGACGATCAGGCCGAACTGAGAGGCCGAGATCGAGAGCGTCTCGGTCAATTCCGGTCCAAGCGGTATCACCACCATGAAATCGACAATGCTCGTGAACTGGACCGAGGCCAGAAGGAGCAGGAGCATCATCTCCCGGCCGCTGATCCGCGAGTCGACCGGGTTGGAGGATTCGTCGGGCGTCATGTCGGGACCTCGGCGGGGCAGGAACGATTCGAAGTTTCCTCGCCATTTTACGCGCGGGGGCAACCGGCCAATTGCCCCGTGCTCGCTCGATCGATGTGTTATAATTCAGGCGAGCGAGGGGCTGGACCAGACGGCTCCCAACTCGGAACGGCGACGCGAGCTGCCCTGGAGGGCGGTCCCGCGAATGTCGTGCCCGCTTTGAATCGGATTGACTCCCTTAGATCGGCAACGACGGAGCGGTGCGCGAAGTCTTTGAGAGTGGTCGCAGCGGTGATCGAGGTTCCCCGGTAACTCAAAGAGCGCCGAGCCCTCCCCACCGGGTTGGGTCGATCGTTCGCCCTCCTCGGCGGACCTTCCCCAGTTCCCGGCCGCCGCCCCGACGAGCTTTCGCGCCCTCTCCCGAGCGGGAGATCGTCGTCCATGCGTCGGCTACTCTTCACCCTGGGGTTCCTCTTGCTGGCGCGGTCGATCTCCGACGCGCGGGCAATTGGCCGGATCGATTCGCCTCAGGTATCCCCGGGCCAGGTGGCCGCGGATTCCCAGGTGAGAGCCGATGAAGCGATGGAGCGCGGCCTCGATCGCGAGCGCGCTCGAAACTGGGCCGGCGCGATGGAGGTCTATCGCGAGGCCCTCCAGCAATGGCCGAGCCGCGTCGAGTTTGGACGCCGGCTTCGCCTCTGCGAGATCCATTTTAAGCTCAATCGCCGATACGCTGATCCCAGCTTTCGGAACATCTTGCTCGCCCTGGCTCCCGAGCGAGCCACCGAGCTCTACGAGGAAGTTCTCGAGCGAATTCAGTCGAACTACGTCGATTCCGTCGCGATGGAGCCGCTGGTCCGACACGGTATCGACAACCTTGAGGTCGCCCTCCGCGACCCGGTCTTCCTCCGGGCGAATCATCTCGACGCCTCGGCTGAACGGATCAACGAGGTGCGCGAGACTCTGCGCAAATACCGGACCGGTCTGGCGATCCCTGACCGCCCCTCGGCCCTGGGCATGGCGATGGCCTGCGCAGACCTCGCCGGCAAGTCGCTTCGGCTGGACCTCACGCCGGTACTCCTGGAATTCACCTGCGGCGCCTGCGATGCCCTCGACGACTTTACCAGCTACCTGACTCCCGACAAACTTGAAGACCTTTACGCGATGATCGACGGCAACTTCGTCGGTCTCGGCATTGAGTTGAAGAGCGACAACGAAGGTCTTCGACTCGTTGGCGTGATCCGGGGTGGTCCCGCCTGGGAGGCTGGTCTCCTCACCGGCGAGTTGATCGTTCAAATCGACGGCATCACGCTCAAGGGGATGAGTCTCGACGATGCGGCCAACCGACTCCAGGGCCTGGAGGGAAGCACCGTTGCCCTGGTGGTCCGGAAGCGGGACGGCCGATCCCAGTCGCTCCGGCTGGTCCGCCGGCACGTTGAGGTCGAGAGCGTCGTCAAGACAAAAATGGTCGATCCCAACGCGGGGATTGGCTATCTTCGGCTGACAACCTTTCAGAAATCCTCAACCGAGGAGATCGACGCGGCGATTGCCGCCATGTCGTCGCGGGGGATGCGGGTGCTGGTCCTTGACCTCCGGGGCAATCCAGGCGGCCTGCTCAATGTCGCCGTGGACATTGCCGGGCGATTCGTCAACGAGGGGACCATTGTCTCGACTCGGGGCCGAGCCCAGGGCCAGACGCAGTCCTACCTCGCCGCGGGGAAGGCCCGCTGGACGATGCCAATGTATGTCCTGGTCGACCACGACAGCGCAAGCGCCAGCGAGATCCTCGCCGGCGCCCTTCAGGACCACCGAAGGGCAACGATTGTGGGAACCCGAACCTATGGCAAGGGTTCCGTCCAGAGTATCTTCTCGCTCCGTTCCGCCCCGGCTGGCCTCAAGTTGACGACGGCGAAGTTCTATTCTCCGAAGGATCGGCCCTACAGCGAGCAGGGCGTCTCGCCCGACCTCCCGATCGTCGCCCGATCGGCTGCCCGGCCGACCGACGATGCCGCACGTATCCGTGAAGAAGCCGATTACGGCGACCCTCAGCACGACCCCGTCCTCGCCGCCACTCTTCGCGCAGCCCGGCAACGCTCCGGAGCCACGCCCTGATTCAAGGGCCCGATGGGGGCTGGCAGTCATCCCCAGTTTCCGATGGCCGGAGGTGTCCGTGATTCTCGATCCTTGCAGACACCTCCGGCTGGCGACCTGGCCGCAACCAGTGGGGCCCCGCGGCTCGTCGGCGGAAGCTCGCTCCTGCACAAAAGACAATCTCTGATCCCGGTTGAGTCGTCGTCACGAGTCGAGTACCTCCCCTTTCGAGTCGAGTCGGCAGACCAGGCGTGGTAGGATCGATCGCCGAGACGGAATGCGGGTCCAGGCGACCTCTCGCCTGGTCCGGTGCCCGATCCCGGGAGTCGTTGATGAGAGATTCTGCCGGACGCCCATCGTCGCGGATCGACCCCGAGCCTGCCTGGACCGTGGTCACGGACTCTCCACTCAAGGGTCTCGCCATGGCGCGAGAATCCGGCGCGATCCTTGCGTGGGACGAAAGGAACCAGCTCTATCTTTTCGATCTCCACGGCGACTCGCTCTCGCAGTCCCGCGTTCCCGGACCGGTGCTCGCCGGCGCGATCAGCGACGAGGGAAGCCTGATTGCGCTGCTGGTCGAGGGCTCCGAGACGGAATTGCTCCTCCTGGACGCCGATTTCAGCGTCCGCGATCAAAAGGTAGCGCCAACCGAATCCACCTTCGTGACCGTGGATCCCCACGGCCGATACGTGGCGATCGGTACTCGTCACGGCCTGCTCCACCTGATCAACCGATACGGCCGCCCCGCAGGACGAATCGAGACGCTCGACACGATCGCGCACTTTTGCTTCGTCCCCGATCGATCAATCGCGATCGGCGCCGCGGCGTTCGGGATGATGCTCGCCGTTGCGATCGACCCCGGCCGCGCCGGGCGGCTGGAGACCGAGATCCTCTGGCAGGAACGGCTGATGTCGAGCGTTGGACGGCTCGCGGTCAGCGGCGACGGTGGGATGATCCTGGCGAGCTGCTACACGCTGGGCATCCAGAAGTTCGACCTCCGAGGTCGGAACGAGGGCTCCTATCACCTCGGTGGGACTGTCTCGCACGCCGTTCCCGACTTCCCCGGCCGGTCGATCGCCGCGGCCACCCTCGAGGGCGAGCTGGCCTTGATGAACTCGGCCGGGAACGTCCGATGTCGAACCACCCTGCCCCGTCCCGTCACGGCGCTCGAGATGGATCCCCTCGGCCGCTACATGGTCTACGGCCACGCCACCGGCGAGATCGTTCGCCTCGACCTTCTCGGCGGGGCGCCTGGTCGGTCGTCGGCCCGCCCGTCGCGAAGGATCGCGGCCATCGAAATGGCCGGGGCTCCAGCCAGGGGTGCATCCGTCGGTGGCGTCCGTGAGCCCGACTGGATGGTTCCCGCGGTCGAGACCGAGACCCAGGCCGAAACCGCGGTCATCGCCGTGACCTCCGAACCACCCGCTATCGCGGTTTTTAGCAGCCCGCACAGGTTGCAGCTCTTTGGGACCGATGGACGTAAGTTCGGCCAGTCGCCGAACCTGGCCGGTGTCGGCCGCCTGCTCCGGACGGCTCCCGGCTGGCTCGCCGCGGCGACCGATCGGCAGATCCTGCTTTACGATCTTCGCCAGCTTACTCCGCGACGCATGGACGTGAGCCTCGTCGAGTTGACTCATCTGGCGATCCGCCCCGACGACTTCGGCCTGCTCCTCGTGCAGGAACGCGACCGGATCGGCCGCCTCTCCGTCGACGGCCGGTGGATCTGGAGGCAAGAATTGCGATCGGCCATCGAGGAGATCGCGATCGGGGCCTATGGATTTGTCGCGGCAAGCACAAACGGAGGCGAGTTGCTCGTCTTCGACCCGGCGGGCGAGTCGAACGTCGGACTCACCTACGAGCCAATCGACCCGCCACTTGTGATCGAGGCTCCCGACGACGCCCCGCCTCCGCTCGCCTGGATCACCTTCTCGCGACGCGCCCAACTCCTTCGTGGTCACGACCTCCGCGGCCGGGTCCTCTGGGAGCGTCCCACGCCCTGGGAAGGTTGGGCCCTCCACCGACTCGGCCGGTTCGCCGTGGCCACCTCGGCCGACGGCTCCGCCCTGGCCTGCACCACCCTCGGCGAACTGGCCGCGACATCGACCGCTCCCGGAGAGGCCGGTGATGTCTTCTCCGTCGATGCCTCCGGCGCACCGATCCGGATCAGCCGTCGCGACGTTCACGTCCTTGACGCTTCGCTCGACGGCCGCGTCCGATGGCGGACCATCCTCACCCAACCCCCGGGTCCCATCGCTGCTGGTTCCGCGGGAGTCGCCGTTCTGGTCGGCCGATCACTCGCCTGGTTCCGCGAAAACGCAGACCTGACTCCGTGACGTGTCCCCCAAGCATCGTCGTGTTCACTCCCGGCAACGTGCGATCGTTTCTCTTGTCGATTGAGCCCTCGCGGGATACACTAAATCCATATCTTCGACCGCGGAGTCTCTCCACTGTCGGTGCCGACATGGAATGCCCTCGTGCGACAGTGGCACGATATCTGCTGGTGGTTTCGATCAAGCTGAGATCGGGGAAGCGTGGTTTTTGTCTGTCGGTCCTGACGGAAATCACTGCCTCGAACCAGGGAGTGGTCGGTCGACTCGGCTTGGAGGACTCGATGAGACCGTACGATATGGCGTCCACTTTCGAGCTCTCGGCCGAGGCCCGACAGAGCCTTCATCAGTACGGCGAGGAAGAGGCCCAGCGGTACAAATGGATCGAAAGCGAGAAAGCCGGGCGTGACCTCGGAGAAACCGCAATCCGGTCCTGGATCGGGGAACACTGGAACGGCTTCCTCCGACAACGATGGCTGGAGCATCTCCAGGGCAAAACCTACTGGATTGAGCTCGACCATTGCGATTTCGGCCTTCTCCAGCGGGCCTTCCACGGCTCCTCTCTGATTGATCCCATTCTCGAGCACGTCAAGCGGGGCGGCGAGAATCTGGACATCATCCTCTGGGCACTGAACCATCGCTTGCCGATGGAAGAGGTCCGCGAAATCCTGGAGGCGCTGGACGTGAACAGCCGGCGGATCGAATGTCGGTTCGATCCGCGGCGGTGCTGAGGAAGGTTGCCTCGGGACGTAGCCGATTGAGCCTAACCGCCAACCTGGGCCGTCCGGGCAATGAACCGGACGAGCGTTCGGACGAAGCAGCCGGTCCCGCCCGCGTCGCGTCGGGGCTGATCAGAGTCGGACCAGGACGGTCCGGCGATGTCGAGATGAGCCCAGGGCGTCGAACCGACGAACTGCTCCAGAAATTTCGCCGCGGTGATGGCTCCTCCCCACTTACCGCCAATGTTCTTGAGATCGGCCACCTGGCTCTTGAGCAACTCCTTGAAGTCGTCGTCGAGCGGCATTCGCCAGGCTCGCTCTCCCGTCCGCCGGGCGACTTCCTGCAACTCCTCGCAGACAGCATCGTTGTTGCCGAAAAGTCCGGCGATCTGCGGGCCGAGGGCGACCATGCAGGCTCCTGTAAGCGTCGCGAGGTCGATCATCCGGCCGGGAGACTGCTCCGCGGCGTAACTCAGGGCGTCGGCGAGGATGAGCCGGCCTTCCGCATCGGTGTTCAGCACCTCGACGGTCTTGCCGTTTCGCATCGTGAGGACATCGCCGAGCTTCATCGCTCGACCGCCGGTCATGTTCTCGGTGAGGGCGAGGTATCCGACGACGTTCACCGGCAAGCCAAGCCGGGCGACGGCCTGCATGGTCGAGGCGACGACAGCGGCACCCGTCATGTCGGACTTCATGTCCTCCATCGAGGCGCTTGGCTTGAGGCTAAGACCGCCGGAGTCGAAGGTCACGCCCTTGCCCACAAGGGCCAGCGTTGGGGCAGCACCTCCCCTTTCATGGCGGAGGATCACGAACCGCGGCGGCTCGTCAGACCCCGCGGCGACGCCCATCAAACCGCCGAACCGCTCGGCCCGAATTCGATCGGCGTCCCAGATTTCCACCGAGAGGCCAGCCTCCTCGGCGGCAACCCGGATTCGATCGGCGAGGCGTGAAGGACTTTTCTCAGCGGGGGGCGTATTGGCCAGGTCGCGGGCCAGATTGACGGCCTCGCCAATGACCTCGGCGCGTCGGATGGAGTCGGCTTCGACCGGGTCACCGTCGGACGTCGTCACGATCGAGAGCGAGGCGAAAGGATATCGGTTCGGCTCGGCGAGTCTCAGCCCCGGACCTCGGGTGCCGACGATCACCCCCTCGACCATCGCCTCGGCGATCGCCGCTCGATCGGGAAGATCGGGCAGAAGAAGTGCGACGTCCTCACGCGGCTTGCCGGCGATCCGCTTCGTCGCTGCCACCATGGCGTTAAAGGCGGTCCCGGCATCGAAGCGGTCCTTCTTGCCGAGTCCGACGACGACAACCGAGACGGCCGGATCGTGGAGGAGGGTCACTTCGCCCGAGGAGCCGGAGACATCTTTCGACACCCGGAGCCGATCCACCGTCTCGCCCACCGATGTTCCCGCCAGGCCCGGCGGAGGACCCGTCTCGTCCTCGAAAATTCCAAGGATAATCCACCGCGACTTGATCGCGCTGACAGACTGCCTGACGAGCTGAATCTTCATCGTGTTCTCGGATCGTGGGCGAGGAAAGCATCGTGAAGCGGATTCTCGGGAGAGTCAACCATCACTACTCCTCGAGACCGTCCTGCGCCAAGCCGACTTGTCAGGCATCCGGTCGATCGCTAGAATCCCGCCATTGCGAACGGAGTCGCTCGATCAAATCGGTGGTGCCCGCCCGGGTGGGCTCGTGCCGATTCGGATTCGCCCGAACTGTTGCCGGGAGAGCCAAGGATGGTTGTTTCCCACCCCAGCCGCCGACGGTCGGCGAACCTCC
>DAIDJI010000132.1:7581-10287 GCA_027451455.1 Planctomycetales bacterium
TTTACCTTCCACTTCTTGCCGGCCTGGCCTGCGGCTGTGTCGAGCGTCGTTATACCATTCGGACCGATCCACCCGGCGCCCAGGTGATCGTCAACGGCGAATCCCTCGGTCTGGCGCCTGCCTCGCACAATTACTACTACTACGGTAATCGCGAGATCACCCTCATCAAGGAGGGTTACGAGACCAAGACGCTCATCCAGCCGATCAAGGCGCCGTGGTGGGATAATTATCTGACCGAGTTCTTCACCGAGAATCTGGTCCCCTGGGTGATACGGGACGAACGCGAATTCACCTACAAGATGGAGCCCGTACGGACCCCGACGCAGGAGGAGGTCCAGGCCCGCGCCGAGGCCCTCCGGAGCGAGGCTCAGGTGCTTCCGCCCCCGAGGCGAGGCGGCCTCCTCGGCTTCTTCGGCTTTTGATTTGCACGTGAGGTCGACCGACTTTACCCCATCCACCGAGCCCTCAGGACAGGGCCCTGGTGCAGGACGGTGACCGTCGGATTGTGCTGATCCGTCGGGGATCCGCGGCCGATCTCTGAAATAGGCGAGCTTCGGGATACCGACCGGCAATCAGAGAGGGAACGACCGTGAAGATCCTGGTGGCCGCCGTTCAGATGACCTCCGAAGTCCTCGACGTGCCCTCCAATCTCCAGAGAGCGGATGACCTGCTGCGATCGGCGTACAAGCAGGGGGTGGAACTGGCGGTCCTTCCCGAGATGTTCAACACGGGATACTCGCTCTGCCCCGACTTCGGGCCGGTCAGCGAAACGGCCGAGGGCCCGACGATCACCCACCTCAGGCGCCGGTCTCGGCAATGGAAGATGGGGATTGCCGCGGGTTTCGTGGAGCGAGACGGCCGACACCTCTACGACTCGGTGGCGTTCAGCGATTCCGAGGGGAACGTCGGGATCTACCGAAAACGCAACCTGGTCTTCTGGGAGCGTTACCGATTCCAGCCGGGACGAGCGCCACTCGTCGTCTCGACCCCCTGGGGAAGGCTGGGTTTCGCCATCTGCGCCGACATGATTTATCGGAAGGTCTGGGAGGGCTATCGCGATCGGATTGACCTCGCGGTGGTCGCGGCGGCCTGGCCAAACTTTGCATGCCGAGATTCCGGGCGTCGGCACTGGCTTCTCGGCCACGTCGGACCTCTCTCCTCCTCGATCCCCGCGCGGGTTGCCTCGGATCTGGGAATCCCGGTTATCTTCGCCAACCAGTGCGGCCAGACCCGGACGATCGTCCCCTTGCTGGGAACCCGAATTGAGGACCGGTTCGCCGGCCTCAGCAGCATCTGCGACGGACGCCACGGGGAACCGGTCCGGGCGGATGACGAGCCGCAACTCCTGATCGCTCCCATCACCCTCCATCGCTCGAAAGGACCGAAATCGTGGCCTATTACGTCCCCCTCGGCATTCGCGGAGTCCTCTTCCGCGTCGGTACCATCCTGATCGGGCTCCTGGGAGGGATCGTCTACTTTCTCGCGGCTCGCCGTCGCCGGTCTGTTGTTCCGCCCTCGATGGCCTTCTCTCTTCCCGATTGATCGGCCCTGAGCCGGGTCCCGATTCTCGAATGGTCACCATCTGGGTATCCTTTTGGGTTCCTCACCGGGAGCCTGGAAGGCCGAGGATCGCCTTGCCCCTGGTGGCCACATGGACGATGGTCCGGGGAGGATGGCGTGGTCCTCCCCGACTCCCCGCGATCTGAGTCAACGAGGACACTGCATGTGCGGCATCGCCGGCGCCGTCGACCTGAAGGGAACGCGTGAGTTTCCCTGGGATCGTCTCGCAAGTATGACCGGGGCGATCGCCCACCGGGGACCCGACGACGAGCAGTTCCACGTCGAGCCCGGTGTGGCCCTTGGAGCGCGTCGCCTCTCGATCATCGACCTGGCGGGCGGGCGGCAGCCGATCGCGAATGAAGATCGGTCGATCTGGGTGGCGTTCAACGGCGAGTTGTTCGAGTATCCCGAATTGCGCCGGCAACTCCTCGCCGACGGCCACCGGCTGTCGACGCGATGCGACACCGAGGCCTGGGTCCATCTTTATGAGGACCGTGGCGAGGCGATGTTCGACCGGGCGCGCGGGCAGTTTGCCGTTTCGCTTTGGGACCGCAACACCCGAACGCTGATCCTCGGCCGCGACCGGGTCGGAATCTGCCCGCTCTATTACGCGGAGGTCGATGGCTGGCTCCTCTGGGGCTCGGAGATCAAGGCGATCCTCGCCTCGGGGATGGTCGCCGCCCGGAGCGATCCCAGGGGTGTTGACCACCTCTTCACATTCTTCTGTGCGGGAACGTCGCGCACGTTTTTTGACGGAATCCAGTCATTGCCACCGGGGCATTTCCTCCGGATTCGCGACGGACGAGTCAGCCAACATTGCTACTGGGACCTCGATTTCCCCGACGCCGGACAGGAGCGTCGGATGGATGATCCGACCCCGATGGTCGAGGAGCTTGAGGGCCTGCTGATGCAGGCGGTCGAACGCCGGCTCCGAAGCGATGTTCCGGTCGTTTCCTACATCAGCGGCGGACTCGATTCGACGGTCGTCCTCGGATGCTCGACCCGACAGCGCCGCGAGCCGATCCCGTCGTTCACGATCGGCTTCGACAACGCCGGTCCCGACGAGCGCTCACACGCCGCCGAGGCCGCGGAGGTTCTCGGTTCGCCGCTCCAGACGATCACGCTGGACCGCGCCGGCCTGGTAGA
>DAIDJI010000133.1 GCA_027451455.1 Planctomycetales bacterium
CGAAGGACGAAATCGCTCGCCTTCGGGGAGTGGCGATCTAATGCAATTGCACGACGTCCATCAGGGGATTCACCGCCGCAAGAAGCGGAAGCGCGTCGGCCGGGGCACCGGCTCGGGCCACGGCAAAACCGCCTCCAAGGGGCACAAGGGACACTCGTCCCGGCAAGGGTTCAAGCAGAACCCGCTCTCCGAGGGCGGCCAGATGCCTCTGGCTCGTCGCGTCCCGAAGCGCGGTTTCTTCAACGGCCGCTTCAAGAAGCATTATGTGATCGTGAACCTCGAAGACCTCGAAGAGCGGTTCGATGCCGGCGCTGTGGTCGACGAGGCCGCTCTCCGGGCTCACGGGCTGGTCAAGGGTCAGGAATTCGACGGGATCAAGATCCTCGGCGACGGCACCCCAACCAAGGCCCTGGAAGTCCACGCCACCAAGTTCAGCGCTTCGGCCGCCGAAAAGCTCGCGAAGGCCGGAGGCAAGGCGGTCGTCGTGCCCTACAAGCCCCACGCCGTTCGCACGGTCCCCACGGGCGAGGCCTGATCTCCGGGGTGACGGAACTCCCGCCCGCGTCGCCGCGTGGGCGAGGAGGCCGGCTCCCTGAAGTATCCGACCGGACCCCTCAGGACTCGCCGGATCCTGGCAGCGCGGGCCCTTGCTGTTGAGGCCCGTCGGCGACGACTTCCCACGGACGTCGGATCGCACGTGGAGCCCGAGATTCCGTACACGGGCCCTCCTCTCCGGGGACGACGTTCCCGAGTTCCCCCGCCACGGTCCGGGCGAAGTCCGACCCTCTGGCCGTCTTATAGAGTTGCAGAAGCAGGACGAGACCGAAACCATTTCGGGCTCCCCCGGATCACCAGGAACGGGCCCTCGGGATAGTCCGTCCGATCATTCGTCCATCGGGCTTCCCGCGGTAGGCATTCGAGACCGACCAATCCCAGGGAACTGCCGGTTCCGGGCATTCGCGTCGGCATCGAGGAAGAGGAGACGATCGCGTGGACAGGCTGATCACCATCTTCAAGATTCCCGAGCTGCGGCGAAAGATTATTTTCACCGCCGTGTTGCTGGCCGTCTACCGGTTCGGGTTCTACGTCCCCCTGCCGATCGTCAACCAGAACCAGCTCGCCCACTGGGAAGAGCAGCAGAAGGGCGCGGCCGGCACCCTCTTCGGCACGGTCGCCATGTTCGGCGGAACCCAGATCGGGATGAGCACGATCTTCGGCCTGGGGATCATGCCCTACATCTCGGCCTCGATCATCTTCCAGCTCCTCGGAAGCGTCGTCCCGTCGCTTGAGGCGATGATGAAGGAGGGGGAGAGCGGCCGAAAACGCATCAACGAATACACGAGATACGCCACCGTCTTGTTATGTGCCGTCCAGAGTGCCTTCTGGGTGCAGTACATGATGAGTCCTAATATGAACGTGGTCTTGCCGGCGTATCGAGGTTTCTGGCCGGGGCTGGTCTGTGTCTGCATCATGACAGCCGGGACGATCTTCCTGATGTGGATCGGCGAGCAGATCGACGAGTACGGCATCGGCAATGGAATCAGCCTTCTCATCATGTCGGGGATTCTTTCCCGGCTCCCGGTTGCGATCAAGGGACTCTGGGAGGCGGCGACGCCGAAGATCACCTACGAGCCGGGCAAGTACAACATCATGACCATCCTGATCCTGCTCGGCCTCTTCCTGGCCGTGGTGGTCGGGGTCATCGCAATTACTGAGAGCCAGCGTCGCATCCCGACGCAGTCGGCCAAGCATGTCCGGGGACGCCGGGTCTTTGGCGGAACACGGCAGTATCTGCCGTTGAAGGTGAATCAGGCGGGCGTGATGCCGATCATCTTCGCATCCAGCCTGCTGATCTTCCCGTCGTTCCTCTTCACGCAGCTCGATCGGATGACCTCCAAGTTCCGATCCGACGACTGGACGTTTAGCTCCACCGTGGCCTCGATCTTCAGCGAGCTCTCGAACGCCTTCCAGCGGCAGAGCTACCTGTACACGGTCTGCTACATCATCCTGATCTACTTCTTCTGCTACTTCTGGACGGCGATCACCTTCAACCCGAAGGATATGGCCGATAACCTGAAAGACTACGGCAGCTTCATCCCGGGCTACCGCCCTGGGCGTCGAACGGCCGATTACCTCGAGAACGTGATGCTTCGGATCACCTACGTGGGCGCAGCCTTCCTCTCGCTCGTCGCGGTGATTCCGTCGGTGGTTCAGTCGTCTCTGAGCGTGGACTGGACCATCGCCTCGTTCCTTGGGGGTACCGGCCTGCTGATCGTCATCAGCGTCTGCCTCGACCTGGTTCAAAAGATCGATAGCCACCTGGTCATGCGGAATTACACCGGACTGGTCAATCGGAAGTAAAGGGAGCCGGGGCGACCCGGACCAACCCCCCTCGGCGAAAAGGGGCGATCCGGGGGGCATTCCATCCCCATCGAGCCGCCGACGGGTATATTATTTGTGAAGGATCCATCCCCCGGCGATGGGCCGGAAGCGATCGAGGAGCCGGCATCCCCAGGAGAGCATCGTCGTGTCGTCGCATCACGGTCTCCCATCCCGGCCCGGCATCGGCCCCCTGATCTCCGGGCTCGCCCGCCGGCCGAAGGTCTCGAACCCCCGGGTCGAGGGGTCGCCGCCAAGCATCAAGCTGAAGAGCCCGCGCGAGATCGCGCAGATGCGCGACGCGGGCCGGGTCGTCGCCAGGGCCCTGGAACGCGTCCGGCAGATGTCGGTCCCGGGCTCGACCACGGCCGAGATGAACGACGCCGTCGCCGAGGTCTTCCGCGAACATGACGCCACCCCCCTCTTCCTAGGCTACCCCAGCTCGGTAAAGGGGAAGCCGCCGTTTCCCGCGGTGATCTGTGCGAGCGTGAACGAGCATGTGGTCCACGGTATCCCGAACCGCCGCCCGCTTCAGGAAGGGGACATCGTCTCCATCGACACCGGTTGCAAGGTCAACGGATGGTGCGGCGACTCGGCCGTCACCCTCCCGATCGGTGCCGTCACCCCCGACGTTCAGAAGCTTCTGGACGTCACCCGCGAGACCCTCGACCTGGCCATCCGGGCCATGGCGCGGTGCCGATACTGGTCGGAAGTCGCGAGCCTGATGGAGCGGTATGTCAAGAGTCAGGGACTCTTTGTCGTCGAGCAGTTCGTCGGTCACGGTATCGGTCGCGAGATGCACGAAGACCCGCAAGTCCCGAATTTCATCAGCCGCTCACTCCGGAAATTCGATATCAAACTTGAGCCGGGACTTGTGCTGGCGATCGAGCCGATGGTGGCCATGGGGACCAAGGACGTCCGCACCCTGAGCGACGGGTGGACCGTCGAGACGCGCGACCGCCTCCCCAGCGCCCACTTCGAACACACCGTGGCGATGACGCCCGAGGGACCCCGCGTCCTGACCTACCTGGAGGACTGACCAAGGGCCGACCCCCTGTTCCACACTCGAACCCTGGATTGTCAAGGTTTCTCTCTTGTATTGCGGCGAGCCGCCGAGTATATTAGCGAAATTCGGCACAGGTCCCGGGAAACAGCGGACGGACGCAGGCAGTTCGCCGGCCTCCCGACGGGGGAGGCCGGTCTCGTCAGAACTATTGAAGCGAAGTGGAATCATGAAAGTACGATCGAGCGTCAAGAGGATCTGCGAATATTGCAAGATCGTCCGCCGCCAGGGCAAAGTCTACGTGATCTGCACGAACCCCCGCCACAAGCAGCGGCAAGGCTGAGACAGGGCAATCCGACCCGGGTACGACCCGGACCGGTTTCCTCTGGCCTTGTTTCGACGTACGGAGATTGGACGGAATGCCTCGTATCCTGGGCGTGGATATCCCGAACGACAAGCGAACAGTCATCTCGCTGCAGTATCTTTACGGGATCGGTCCGTACAAGGCCGAACTGCTCTGCGAGCGGACGGGGATCGATCGCGACAAACGTGCACGCGAACTGTCCGAGGACGATCTGGCCAAGCTGGCGACGATCCTCGACAATGACGACGACTTCACGGTGGAAGGGCAGCTCCGCCGGCAGATTCAGCAAAATATCGCGCGGTTGCGCGACATCGGTTGTTATCGCGGGCTCCGGCACCGCAAGGGATTGCCGGTCCGCGGCCAGCGGACCCGGACCAATGCGCGGACCCGCAAGGGCCCCCGCAAGACGGTCGCCGGCAAGAAGGGCGTCAAGGAGATGCGTTAATTCGGTCCCCTCGGGCCGAGGTGGGTCAGGTGCGGGGACTCGGGAGCCGGTCCGATCGGGCCGGCTCGTTCCGCCTTGCGGGTGAGCGATGGCGACGCGGGCGGGCGTCATCGGGATCGGATTATCGGATGGGGACCGGGACGGGTCCGGGTCGATCAGGAGCGAGGGTATCGTGGCGAAGGCCAAGAAGCGAAAGACGCGACGCAACGTCAGCCGGGCAGTGGTCCACATCAAGGCGACGTTCAACAACACGACGGTGACCATCACCGATCCCAACGGCGACGCCCTTTGCTGGGCCTCGTCCGGCACGGTCGGTTTCAAGGGGAGCCGCAAGAGCACGCCGTTCGCGGCGCAGCGTGCGGCCGAGACCGCGGCGGCGACCGCCTCGAAGTACGGTGTGAAGGAGGTCGAGGTCAAGGTCAAGGGCCCCGGCTCCGGTCGCGAAAGCGCCATCACCGCGATCCAGGCGTCGGGCCTCTCCATCAAGGCGATCGAGGACGTCACCCCCCTGCCCCACAACGGCTGTCGCCCACCGAAGAAGCGTCGCGTCTGAAGCGATTTCTCCACAGAGGCCCAGAGACCAGAGCCCGATCCAAAGCGGTCTACCGTTGGGATCGTCCTTGAGAGATCTCTCGGTTTTTTCCTCTGTGTCAATGTCTCTCTGTGGTGAGGGATCTTGCCTTTTCACTGACCGAGGATTTTTCGAACCGCCATGGGACGTCATGTTGGACCGGTCTGTCGATTGTGCCGTCGCGAGGGCACGAAACTGTTTCTGAAGGGGACGCGGTGCGATACCCCAAAGTGCGCCGTGGACCGTCGCGAAGGCGTGCCGGGAATGCACCAGTTCCGCCGCGGGAAGGCCAGCGAGTATGCCATCCGCCTGCGGGAAAAGCAGAAAGTGAAGCGGTATTACGGAATCTTCGAACGCCAATTCCGGAAATACTACGACGAAGCCTCGCGCCGAACCGGCAACACCGGCGACGCGCTGATGTCGCTCCTGGAGCGCCGGCTGGATAACGTGGTGACCCGGCTGGGATTCGCCATGAGCCGCCCCCAGGCACGCCAGCTCATTACCCACGGCCACATCACGGTCAACGGACGGAAGCTGGACATCCCGAGCTACCTGGTCCGGCCCGGCGACCAGATCGCGGTCAAGGACCGAGAGCATTCCCGCCGGATGCCGACCGAGAACCTCGCCGCTGGCGGCGGACCTCCGGTCCCCGAATGGCTCGACCGGCTCAGCACCGAGCCACCCGAGGGACGCGTCTCCCGGTTGCCGACCGCTGAGGACGTGGGCCTCCCGGTCCGGCCACAGTTGATCATCGAGTTGTTGAGGTCCCTCGCGTGCAGGCCATGATCGTCCTGGGTGAGGCAGCCCCGCCCACCCTCGACGCGCTCAACATCTTTCAGTCGGAGCTCAGCAATCGGAGCCAGGTTCTCTGGGTGAAGCTCTGGGCGCTCCAGGGCATTACCAACATCAAGAGGAACGGCAAGGGGTTCGCGGCCAACGTCGAGAGCCAGGCGGCCCGGACGATCGCCGATTTCCTCGAATCCGAGCGGTCGCTTCCCTGGCTGATCCAGTTGCGCGGGCTCGAGGCGCTCGGGTATCTTCGACAGTCCGGGCTGGCGGTTGAGGCGTCAAAGGCCCGGATGGCGAACACCGTGATGCTCTTCCTCGCCGCCGACCAGGCCCGGGGCGAGGTACGGAGTGAGGCCGCTCGGACCCTCGGGCGGATGCAGGTCAACGCCGTTCCGAACTTCAACTTCTCGATGGTGGCGTACTTTGCCGGCAAGGTGGCGGTCGGTCTCGCCTCGGAGATCAATGATCTGTACAGCGAGAAGCCGGCCCGTGCGGTCAACCCGACCCGGGCCAAGTATTTCGTTGCGACGTTGATCGGTCCACTTTACGAGGCCTTCACCGGGGTTCCGGGCGAGTCGAATTCGGGCCTGCTCCAGAGCTCCCGATCGGATCCGAAGTCGACCAAGTATGTCCGGCAGATTTTCGACCTGATCCGCCCGGTCGCGCAGGAGTCGGTCGAGTTGCTCAACTCGCCGTCGAAGAGTTTCGGATCGCAGAAAAAGTCGCTCTCGACGGCGGTCGACGCCCTGAAGGACTTTCTGGCGAAGAATCCGCCCGAGACCTGGATGCTGGTGCCAGGCGGTCGGGATTTCGGCCAGAACGCAGCGGGGAACGCCGCCGCCAGCAGGAGCGCCGAGGCGGCCCCGGCGATGGCGGGCCTCGGTCGTGGACGTTAACGAGCCCCCGGCCGGCGCCGAGGGAGGCCGGCCCGGGGTCGCGATCGCGGTCCCCGAGATTCGCGACTATCACGAGATCAACAAGGAGATCGTCCGCCATCTCGATGAGGGGCGACGGACGATCCGACTGTCGAGCGTGCGCGGCCAGCGTCTGCTGGCCGCCGGTCTGCGCGGAGGGTGGTCGGCAACGATCGAGATTGAAGGGGACGCCGGCCCCGAGCTGGCCGCTGGGCTCGACGCGCCTGGGCTGACCGTGATTGGTCTCGGGTCGGCGGCCGATGGCGCGGCGAGCGGTCTCCGAGCCGGGACACTGGTGATTCTCGGCCGTGTCGGTCCTGCGCTCGGCTACGCGATGCGAGGCGGGCGGGTCGTGGCGGCGGGATCGGTCGGGCCCCGAGCCGGCCTTGGGCAGTCGGGGGGAGAAATCGTCGTGTTCGGCGAGGCCGGGCCGATGGCGGCCGAACGGCAGTCGGGCGGGCGGTTCCTCATCGCAAGGGGTCGGCTCGGCCCGCACCCGGGTTTCGGCCAGCGCGGGGGAGAACGAATCGAGGTCGCGCCCGAAGACCTCTTCCGGCTGGAGATTCTGGATTCTGTCCGCGAATGGCTCGGGCCGGCGCTCGATGTCATCGACGGTTCGGCCGGGGAGGTACGAGCGTAAGCGACCCTAGCCCTGAAGGGCGGGGGCTTTCCGGATCGACGTTTGGAGTAGCGACATCCATGACGCCCGTCGTCCAGTCCAGGCCGGCTTACGGCGATCCATCTTGCGACCTGTACCCGGCCTCGCGACCGGGCTGGCTTGGGACCCAAACCGGGGCTCCCGAAGGAGTGTCTAAGGGTCTTCTCGCCGTCATCCTGTAGGCCGACCTTCTACGGAGGGCCTATCCCTCCAACCGGGCGTCCGCGTTGCCCAAAGTCGGTTCCGACTGCCCGAGTGTATCCGACCGGGGACTGTCGTTTCCACGAACGTTCATTTTTATCATCATTCAGGGGCGCGGCTCCTCCCCATGGATCAATCCAGGGGCGTCCGCCGCGGCAATTTGGTGAAGCCATCTCAACGAATCACCGGCCTGATCCTGTTTCTTGGGCCCCTCTGCGGATGTACCGAGGAACTGGGGCCGGTCGCGATGCCCGTGGCGACCGTCGAGGGCATGGTGACCGAGGGTATCCTGCCGGTCTCGGGTGGGTGGATCGAGTTCACGCCGGTCGAGGGAACGATCGGCCGGCTTCGGTCGGCCCAGCTCGGCCACGATGGGAGGTTTGTCGCCGACGGGGTGGCGGTCGGAATCAACCAGGTCCGGCTGGTGAACGCGAGGGTCGACGGCCGGCCCTATCGCGGCGTGTTTAGCCTGAGCTACTCCACTATCCGCCGGGAGATCAGGCCGGATGACGCGAAACCGATCGCGATCGACCTCGTGATCGAGCAGGCGAAGTTTCAGAAACGATTCGAGCGACTCCAGGCCGGGCCGAAAAGGGGAGCGAATCCATGAGCGTCGGTCCGACGACGGACCCGATCGAACCGGTGGCCAGGGAAGCGCCCGGCGGGGCCCAGATCCGGGCGATCTATCGAGACAGCGACGGCAACATGCATCTCGATTGGCCGGCCGACCGAATCGAGGAGGCCGTTCAGAGTGGGGGCGGGACGCTCTGGGTCGACTTCATGGCGGCCAAGGAGGCCGGGACTCGCGAGGTCGAGACCTGGCTGCATCGCGTCTTCCCCTTCCACCCGCTCGCCGTCGAGGACGCGCTCCGCGAGACGAATCTTCCCAAGGTCGACGACTGGAGCGGCTATCTCTACGTGGTCTTCCGTGTCCCCCGGATGGAATCGGGCTCCGACGTCCTGGAGATGCATGAGCTGGACATCTTCCTCGGCGGGAACTACCTCGTCACCTTCCACGTGATGCCGATGGAGATCCTCGACGCCGAGCGCGAGGCGATCGCCCGAGACCCACGCGACCGGCTCCGCCACGGGGCCGATCACCTTCTCTTCCGCGTCCTCGAGCGGGCCGTTGACCAGGCTCTCACGGCGATCGAGGTGATGGACGAGCGGGTTGATGACCTCCAGGACGCGGTCATCGAGGACGCTTGTCCTGCGCTTTTGCGCTCGATCTTCCGGATCAAGCGGTCGGCCATCCAGCTTCACAAGACACTGGCCCCTCAACGCGAGGTTCTCAACCGCCTGGCCCGCGACCCCTACGAGCCGATTCGCGAGGAACATCGCGTTTACTTCCGCGACCTCTACGACCATGTCGTCCGGATTCACGACATCTCCGAGAGCCTTCGCGACCTCATCGCCGGGACCCTCGAAACCTATTTATCGGTGATTTCGAACCGGACCAACGACATCATGAAGACCCTGACGATGGTCACGGTCATGTTTTTGCCGATGTCGTTCCTGGCGGGTTTTTTCGGGATGAACTTCTTCGGGGAGCGGCTGGCGCTCGACCTCCCGATACCCCGGGGCTTGCTCTTCGGCGTGACCTGCGGGATCATGGCGATATCGCCATGTTTCATGTGGGTTTACGCGAAGCGCCGGCGATGGTTTTGAGCGAAGTCAGGCGAGGCCACGATGAACGCACGATGGAGGCTCCGCCCGCATGATCCGGTCCGCGTGCAGGAGCTGAGCCGGCTCTCGGGGCTCGCTCCGCTGGTGGCTCAAATCCTTCTCAATCGAGGGATCGACCAGCCGGATCGCGCACAGGCGTTCCTCGACGCGAAGATGGCCGGTCTGCACGACCCGGCCAGTCTCCCCGGTGCCAGCGAGGCCGCCGCCCGGATTGTGGAGGCCGTCCGGGCCGGACGCAAGATCCTGATCTACGGCGATTACGACGTCGACGGCGTCTGCGGAACGAGCATCCTCTGGTCGTGCCTGAAGCTCGCCGGTGCGAAGGACCCCGCTTATTACATCCCGCACCGGGTCGAGGAAGGATACGGCGTCAACATCGAGGCGTTGCGGCGGCTCGCGTCCGAGAATCCCTCGGCGCTGATCGTGACGGTCGATTGCGGGATCTCGGCGATTGCCGAGGCGGCCCTGGCGCGGGAGCTGGGCGTCGAGCTGATCGTCACCGATCACCACACGATCGGCGGCGAGCTTCCCGGGGCGTCGGTCGTCGTCCACCCGAGGCGGCCGGGCGGTTCCTATCCCTGCGGCGATCTCTGCGGTGCGGGGGTCGCGTTCAAGGTGGCGTGGGAAGTGTGCAAGAGCTTCGGCGACGGCAAGCGAGCCAGCCCGCACCTTCGCGAGTTCCTTATCCGGTCGCTCGGGCTGGTTGCCCTGGCGACGATCGCCGATGTCGTCCCGCTCTCGGATGAGAACCGGATCATGGTCCGGCACGGACTGGCCGGGATTGCCGCGAAGCCGACGATCGGCCTGGAGGCGCTGATTGAAGTGGCTGGCAACCGGTCGCGCAAGAAGCTGAATAGCGGGACGGTCGCCTTCCAGCTCGCGCCCCGGATCAACGCCGCCGGCCGGCTCGAACGGGCGATGACGGCCGTCGAACTGCTGACGACCGACGACCCGCTTCGCGCCCGGCAGCTCGCCGCCGAGCTTGACCGATGCAACCAACGCCGGCAGGAGATTGAGCGAAAGACCGTCGAGGAGGCCCGCGCGATGATCGAGGCCGAGGGTGGTCTCGGTGATCGTCGATCGATTGTGCTGGCTGGGGGGGGATGGCATCCGGGCGTCATCGGGATCGTCGCCGGTCGCCTTGAGAGTGATGACCACGTAGGACCGGCGCAACTTCGGACTCTCAAGAAGCCAGTTCACCTCAGCACTGATCGGATCTAACCATCCCTACTTTGTCGGGATCGCAGTCGCGAAGTCTGTCCTGCTCCGAGGT